>JACQWK010000006.1 GCA_016209525.1 Verrucomicrobiota bacterium | reverse complement strand
GGATCAAGAGCCAGGCTGAAGGCGAGGTAAGGCTGCTCCTCAGAGGCTCCCAGAACGCGGGCCACCACCGGGAGTTCCATGGTCGCCAGCAGGTAGGAGTAAGGGTCGTACTGGTAGCGTTCTTCTCCAAGACAGATTTCTTTACTGCCTTGGGCGATCACGCAAAAGGAAGGTTCCGCAACCCCGTGCATCGACTCGGTTGTCGTGGAGGCGCGGATGAGGTGAAGCCCCTTGAGTGGCTCGGTCCTTCCATCGGTGGGGATGGCACGCCTCATCCGCTCCACCAGCTCCTCCCGATTGCATTGCTCCCTCTGCGCGTCACGTTCTCTTTGTGATAGTTTCATAGGTTCCATTAAAGCCTCCAGACGTGCCTCTATGTTATCTTTCTCCGGAATGTTGGAGAATCTGCCAACGGTTTTCCAGAATTGTTATATCTCTCTCCCGCTCATGATGCGTAGAATAATTAATACAAAGAGACAATTTCTATAAGAATCTAAAGATAGACCTCGAAGGAGAAACAATGCAAAAGGTTGTCCTGAACAATGGCGTTGAGATGCCCCTTTTAGGCTTTGGCGTCTTCCAGATGAACGATCCCGAAGAGTGCGAACGAAGCGTCGTGGATGCGATTGAGATCGGCTACCGGCTGATTGACACGGCGGCGGCTTACGGCAACGAAGAAGCCGTTGGCCGTGGCATTCGAAAGAGCGGTGTGGCGCGAGACGAGATTTTCGTCACCACCAAGCTGTGGGTTCAGGATGCCGGTTACGAAAGCGCCAAGCGGGCTTTCCAACGGTCGTTGGACAGATTGCAGTTGGATACCCTCGACTTGTATCTCATCCACCAGCCCTACGGAGATGTTTACGGCGCGTGGCGGGCGATGCAGGAGCTGTATCGGGAGGACCGCGTCAAAGCCATCGGCGTCAGCAACTTCCACCCCGACCGCATTATAGACCTCATCGTTCACAACGAAGTCGTTCCGACTGTCAACCAGATCGAAACGAATCCCTTCCACCAGCAGGTCGAAACCCAGAAGTTCTTGCAGGAAAACGGGGTTCAAATCGAATCGTGGGGGCCGTTCGCCGAAGGCAAAAACAACATCTTCGGGAACGAGTTGCTGCGTTCCATCGCGGACAAGCATCAAAGAACGGTGGCGCAGGTCATCTTGCGCTGGCTGACGCAACGCGGCGTGGCGGCGATTCCTAAGTCGGTTCGCAAGGAACGCATCGCCGAGAACTTCAAGGTCTTCGATTTCGAGCTAAGTTCGGAGGACATGGACTCAATCGCGACGCTGGACACGAAGCAAAGCCTCTTCTTCGACCACCGCGATCCCAACATGGTGAAGATGTTGGGGATGGCCAAACGCAACACCTAAATTACTGAAGACAACCTAAGGATTCATTGACATGGACAACACGCGAAACGACCTCGTTCGAGAAGACGGCCCCACTTTGCCCGGTCGCCGTCAAGTGCTTAGGGCCGGGATCGCGCTGGCCACAGCTTCATTGCTGCCTCCCAACATGGCGCGAGCGCAGGCCCAGACAGGGCAAGCCACCAACGCGGCTACGCCCACACAAAGTCCCCTGCGCTCCACACTTGGCGGGCGCCGCAGACTCGGCTCACTCGAGGTCTCCAGCGTCGGCCTTGGCGTCCAAAACATGAGCCGCACCTATCAAACGACGATTCCCACCCGGTCTGAGATGCTCAACATCATTCGGACGGCTTTTGACCTTGGCGTCACCTTTTACGACGCGGCTGAGGCATACGGCCCCCATGAGGTGGAACGGATCCTCGGCGAAGGCGTGGCGCCGTTCCGAGACCAGGTCGTGATCGCATCCAAGTTCGGCTGGAACATCGATCTCGAGACTGGCGCGCGGCGCCTGGGGCTCAACAGCCGCCCCGGCCATATCAAATTGGCCGTCGAGGGCATGCTCAAACGCCTGCGCACCGATCGCATCGACCTCCTCTACCAGCACCGGGTTGACCCGCAGGTACCGATCGAAGATGTCGCCGGCGCGGTCAAGGAGCTGATGGCGCAAGGCAAGGTTCTGCACTGGGGTCTGTCCGAGATGGGGCCGAACACGTTGCGCCGTGCCCATATCGAGTTGCCCATCAGCGCCGTCCAGAACGAATATTCGATGCTGTGGCGTGGGCCGGAAGAAGTGGTGATCCCTCTCTGCCAGGAACTGGGCATCGGCTTCGTCCCGTGGAGCCCGCTTGGCGTGGGTTTCCTGACCGGTGCCATTGACGCAAATACGCGGTTCGCTGACGGTGACATTCGCAAGGTCGAGTCCCGGTTCTCGCCAGAGAATCTGCCCCTCAACCTGGCGCTCATGGACCTGACCAAGAGCTGGGCTGTGCGAAAACAAGCCACTCCTGCCCAAATCTCGCTGGCTTGGCTGATGGCACAGAAGCCGTGGATAGTGCCCATCCCCGGCACGACACAGATGCCGCATATGCTTGAGAACATCGGCGCGGCTGCAGTTCAATTCACGCCTGCCGAACGCGACGAACTGAACCGGTCTGTTTCGGCGGTCCAGGTTCGTGGGGCACGCCTCCCAGACGCAGTGCTGGCCTTCTCGGATGTAGAAGCGCCTCGGAAGGACTGAACGTTTCAAGGCGACTCTGCTGAGCATCTAGAACAGAATCCGAACGTGGATCGGGTGGCGGAAACCGCGCAAAAGCATGAGGTTACGCCGACTTTTGCGCCGTCGCGCCGCACTTTGCCTCCGAAAACTTGGAGGCGAACCTGGCGCTCGTGGAATTAGTCCACACCTGGGCCGACCGCAAGAACGTCACTCTGGCGCTTCCGGCGGCGGGTGAGCTTGATCGTTACACCTTCCGCTCTGCGCGATTCACCCCCTCGGGCACCGAACCGGCCCAGGCCGGCATCCCTTTCAGTCCTGCCAGCCAGGGCCGTTCCCGTGCCGGGGGACCGGCGCTGATCCCCTGAGCCATTCTTCATAGCCCGTGCAGGTGCCGTGCGGGGCGAGGCCGTGCTTTCTATGAGCCTTTCTGCCGCCCGGGTGCCGCACGTGTGCTACGAAGCATATAGCGGTAATACTCAAGGAGGTGAT
>JACQWK010000132.1 GCA_016209525.1 Verrucomicrobiota bacterium | reverse complement strand
CTCATGCTGGCGAGGAACTGGGACTTCGCGGTGTTGGCGGCGTCAGCGGATTCTTTGGCCACGGCCAGCTCTTGATTCTTGGCTTCAAGCGCGGCGCGGGCCTGGCGTTCGTGTTCCAGCAACCGCTCGCGCAATTGCTCGGCCTCGCGGCGTTTGCGCTGGTAGAGCGAGCGAGCGACGAATGCCCAAACCAAAAGTCCGCCGACCGTGCCGAACGACGGCACCGCGATCCAGGCATTCAAGTACCACGGCGGCTCGATCCGCAGCGGCACCAACGCCGGCTCCGAATAATTCAAATCGCGATCGATGTATTGCACCGCCAGCGTGTAATGTCCGGCGCGCTCGCTGGTCCACTCGAATTTGGCGTCTTTCTGCGGCGCCGACCAACTCTTGCTGCGCTTGAGGTCCGCTGCCGTCGCGGCGCCGTCGGCGAACTGGTAACGGAACCGCCGGTTGTCCGCGTAAGTTTTGTGATCGGCCACGTCCAGGTGAAACGTCACGCGCCGCCCGCGCAAGATGGGCGGCAACTGGGAGAGGTTCTCAAACTTCCGGTCGATTTCGACCGCGACCGTGGGCGTGTTCGCCGCAGACGCGCTCGGATGATACCGGGTAATCCCGTTGGCGGTTCCAAACCAAATGGCGCCCGCCTTGTCCTCGCAGATGGTGCGCACGTCATTGCCGATCAAGCCATCGCGCACCGTCAACGTGGACCAGACGTTCCCGTCATAACGCGTCGCGCCGGCTGGAGTGCCGAACCACACCACGCCCCGGCTGTCGCGGAAAACACAACGGACCAAGCTGCTCACCAATCGATCTTTGGCGCGCGTGTAATTCGCTACGAATCGCTGGCCGTCCCAAACCGAGACACCGTTGTCCGTCCCGATCCAGACCGTGTCGTCCGGATCGCTGTAAAATCCGCTCACGATGTTTCCAGCCAGGCCATTCGTGGCTGTAAAGGTCTGAAATGCCTTGCCATCGAAAAGCACGGCGCCGATCGGCTGGCCAGCGTGACTGAACCACAACCGCCCTTTTGTGTCGCAAAAGGCTCGATTGAAGTCGGTGTTCACCAGACCATCTGCCCCGCCAAAGTTCTTGAACTTGCCGTCCGTGTAATGGGAAATCCCGTTCCTCGTCGCTATCCACAGCGAGCCATCCGTCGCGCGCGCGACTGAAGGCGCAAAACTGCTCGGCAATCCGTCCGCGACTGTCAGCCGCGTAAACTTGCTGCCATCGTAGCGCACTAATCCGGCATCCGTGCCAAACCAGAGCTCTCCCGAGGGAGATGCAGCCATTTGACTCACGGCTTTGGGGACGCCATCCCGAACAGAAAAACTCGCGAATTTCGATCCGTCAAAACGCGTCGCTCCGCCAACCTGGTTATTAAGTCCGTAAGTAAACCAAAGCGTCCCGTCCGGCGCAGTCAGGCTATGGTAAACGCTGCTTTCACTCAAGCCATCAGCAGCCGTGAAGCTGGCGAAGGTTTTGGCATCGTAACGCGCCGCCCCCTCAGACCCCATTCCAAACCACATCACGCCATCGGGCGAACTGGTGACGAAGATACACGAATTGCCCGGCAACCCATCCTCGCGCGTGAAATTTACAAAGTTGGTTCCGTCAAAGCGCGAGACCCCGCCACTGGTTGCGAACCAAACGATGCCATCGGGCGTGGAGTAAGTGCAAGAAACGTTGTCGTGGACCAATCCATCCTTAGTTGTGTAATTCACGAAGTTGGTTCCATCATAACTCCAAGCGCCTCGGCCCGGATTAAAGGAGCCAAACCAGACCTTGCCATCGGGCGCCACATGAGGTGTGTCAGTGGTGAATTCTCCCAAACCGGCTTCCTTCGTGACGTTGACAAAGTTCGTGCCATCGAACCGAACCAAGCCGAGATTCGAGGCAAACCAAACCGTCTTCCCGTCCGGCGAACCCGCAATCTTTGGCGCAAAGCCGGCCGGGAAGCCATTGGTTCGCGTGAACGTTGTGAACCGTTTTCCGTCGTAACGGCTCACACCACCCTGGCTGCCAAACCAAATTGAATCGTCGGGCGCGACGTAGATTCCATGCACTTCGTTGGCGGCGAGGCCATCGGCCTGGGTGAAGTTCGTGAATTTCTTGCCGTCATAGCGCGAAACGCCCTGGCCCATGGTCGTAAACCACAAAGTGCCATCGGATTGCCTGCCGATATTGGCGATGAAATTCCCCGGCAATCCATCCTCAGTCGTAAAGTTCACGAACCCTTTTCCGTCAAAGCGCGAGACGCCGCCTTGGGTGGCGAGCCAAGCCACGCCATTCGGCTCGAACAGGATTTTTCGAATCTGGACATCACTGGCCAGGCCGTTGGCCACGTTGAAGGTCGTCCAGCTTCCTTTTTTGAAAGGAGGGAAACGAAGATCAATCCCGGGAATCACTTTGCCTGTCTCGAACTGGAAGGTCTTTCCACCATCGTGATACACGTATCCGCTGCCTGTGGGACACCGAACCTGATACGGGCCGAGCCGAAGATTCACGAACCGATAATTGCCGCCCGCATTGCTGCGCGCCGTCGCGATCACTCGAACGCCACTGAGAGTATTCGTCCCGCCGCCTGCGGGCCGGACCGCTTCAACCACGGCGGCGGCGTGCGGCGATTCGTCCAGGGCGGACAGCGTGCCCGAAATCGCCCCGGCCACCGGCAGGCGCACATTGATTTCCTGTGATTCGTTCGGGCGAAGGCGCTGATCAAGCTGCCAGGTCCCCAAATCGCCGCGCGTAGCCGAAAGGTCAAACGATGCCGCGGCCGGCGCGCCGCCTCCGAATTCATAGTGGCCGGCAGCGTCAGAGGTCGTCGTCATTACGACCGAATCATTCTGGACAATGTTTACCGTGGTGCCAGCCAGCGGCTTGCCTTCGGCATCGCTGGTCGCGCCGCGAATTGAGATGAGCGGCAGGAGTTCTTCGGGTCTCGGCATCGGCGTTTCAACCACCGTGGCATGGCCGACGAGTTTGGCGTGATGCGCGCGGGGCGAGGAATCGTTCGCCGTGCCGTCGTCGAAATTGAGCAGGCAAACGAGATTGGGCTCTTTGCCCGAAAGCCGCTGGAACATGTTTTCGCGAATCTCCTGTCCCGTGCGCGGGACCTTCCAAACCCGGAATTCGTCGATTTCGACTGCCGTGTCGGCGACATTAAGCGCATCCCACCAGTTATCGCGTCCCAGATAATTGCGCTCGCCGCGTTGGGCGGTGTTCAAGCTGCCGGGATACGATGCGTGGCCCACCAGCACGCCATTGAAGTAGAGTCTCGCTTGCTCTTTGGCGATGACCTCGGCGAGG
>JACQWK010000119.1 GCA_016209525.1 Verrucomicrobiota bacterium | reverse complement strand
GATACGAAATTGCGGTCAAGATGGAACAATGCCCCTCACCCCATCCCTCTCCCCATCCGATGGGGAGAGGGTGTCCGTAGGACGGGAGAGGGGTTTCAAAATCGCAAAGTGAAGTGATCGACTTGTTCCATTTTAAAGGCAGATCAGTGTGAGTGGTCGGGGCACCCAAGGCTGGGGGTGTGAAAATCTCAGCGGCGCAGCCCAGCAAAATCGCAACCACGCAGGGTCTGGCGAGACTCCTGTCGAGCCGTGGCATCATTTCGGGCAAAAAAGTCAGGGCTCGACGAGAGTCTTGCCCCACCAAACTTGGTCCCACCCTGCGAATAGTTTTGACGAGTGCAGTGCCCAGGGCGGCACAAGTGGATGATGAAATGGACGCGAACACCGCCCAAGTGAAGCCGGCGGGGTTCAGAGACTGGCGCATGGAGAAATTGAGGCCGTTCGGCATGATTGAGGATTGAAGGAATGGAAAGTGAGCAGTGGTCAGTGGTCAGTGGCCAGTGATCAGTCACGCGTTACAGAGGAGACCGTGGGATGGACTACACGCGGAAGGTTTGTAGTCCCGCCTTTAGGCGACCCGAACCGGCTAAAGCCGGGACTACAAACGCCGACCTGTCGTTCATCCAACGGTCTCGTCGATAGGCATCACACAGCGCACGCCACGTTGCACGTTTTAACGTATTGACGTTTGTAACGATTTGACGATTCACCCGTTCGAAGCCCCGCGCCTCGTGTTAAACGCGATGCAAACCGGCATGTCGAAGCCCTGAAGGAGCGGCGCGAGACCTCTAACGGAAATGGTCATGGTTAATTTTCTCCTGCCGTGCCCGCTTGCACAAGCGTGTTTCCTGAGAGAAGTCAGGCTCGCTGGGGCATGACAGGTTTCTTCACCGCGGAGCGCACATTTTCAATCTATCAGTATCTGCCGAAATCCTCGTGGCCTGCGCGAATTTTTCGTGCTCGTCCTCGTCCTCGTTCTCGAAGCTGTCGCCGCCGAGGACGACGACGAGGGCGAGCACGATTTGGTTGCGGCTTCGCCGCGCTGCGCCGTATCGGGGGATTGCATTCTGCGGCGTGCCAGACAAGTCCCAGCGCCTCGGGACTTGTCGGCGCGTTGCCGATTGCAAATCGGCGATACAGCAGACTTCAAGTCTGCGCTACGCACCTACCAACAATTGGGTGCAGCACTGCGTTGACGTGAGGCTCCGGCTTTTATGTTGTTTCACTCTCGTTTTTCAAGGTCATCTCTCCTTTTACATCGAACCGGGAATGTACGCGTGAGACCATCTGCCCGACGACTGGCAGCGCCGCCATTTTGGCGAGAACAGCCCTTCCGCTTGGCCCGAGGCCGATCCGGATCAGGATGGCCAGGACAATCTCCATGAATTTCTGGCAGGCACGAACCCGGCCGATTCGAGTTCCCGGTTTAGTTTCCGAATCGAAAAAGACGCGGCGCGACAAGGCTCGATGAAACTGAGCTTCAGTCCACGCCTGGACGCTCGAACCTATGCGATCCAGGTCAGCACGAATCTGGCGCCAGGTGCCTTCGCTGCTTTCGAAGTACTCAAGGTCGAAAGGGAAGGTGCCCGCGGCAGCGCGACTGATTCATTCGCAACCGACACAGCCCGTTTCTATCGCATCCGCATCTCGTTCCCTTAGTCGGGCTTGGCCCAAGTCATCGGCACTTGCTTGCTCAACCGATCCACGACCTTGCCGGAGGCATCCATCAGCTCAATCTCCAGGGTATTGACTTTGACGATGTTGCTCGGAGTCTTGGCCTCAGGGGCCACAGACAGATCGATGATTTGCAGCCCCGGCCCCGGTTTGATCGGTCTTGGATCAATGGCAAACCACTCCGCGCTGGCCGGGTTGGCGGAATCGAACAGGCGGACTCGCAGTTTGCCCGGGCCGCTCACCAAGTTGTACTTGACGGTCACATAACCAGTCTGGCGGTCGGTCTGCTTGAAGTCATCGAGTTCAAGCCGATTGGCCGACTCGGATTTGGCCATGGCGGAGACCGCCGCTCCAGGCGCGCGCCAATTCAGCAGCATGGTCGCAGGATGCAGATTGAAGCGTTTGGCCGTTGTGGCTTCCGACAAATAAACCAAGAGGTGGTCGGTGGGGTACATGGCCAAGGAAGCCAGGGAGGCCGAGGGCTGGAATTTGATGGGGAAGAGCACAAAGTTGCGGCGTGATTTGCCGATCTCCGCGGGGTTGCTCGAGAAATACTTGGTGGCGGAAGGGTCGTCCAACTTCGTCACGTCCACGCCCAGCATCGGTTTCGGCCCCAAGGTGTCCCGATAGTCATATTCGACTCCAATCGTCATTTGCGAACGATCCAAGGTGCGGTTCACCACATCGACATTGGTGATTCTGGTCTTCAAACTGGTGGCGATCGGTTCAAGCGCTGCGATGCGGCCTGTCACGGCAACGGCGGTCGCCGTCGGTGCCGCGGTTGTGGTGGGGGCGGCTTCGCCGCGAGTGATTTCCTGAGTCGGACTGCGAACTTCGGCCTGCGGCGGCCGCTTCGCCTCCGCGAGACGCTTCGCTTGATTCTCTGCGTTGATCCGAGCCGTTTCTCGAGCTGCGGCCTCAGCTCGCGCAATTTCGTCGGCTTCGGCTTTGGCTTTCTTTTCCGCCAGGCGTTTCTCCTCGGCCAGACGCTTGGTTTCGGCCTCGGCTTTAAGACGGGCTGTTTCGCGAGCTTCGGCTTCGGCTCGTTCCTTCCGTTCTGCTTCCCGGCGGGCCTTTTCTTCGGCTTCGGCTCGGAGCCGTTCCCGTTCTCGCGCATCCGCCTCGGCTTGAGCTTTCGCTTCCGCCTGTTTTCTTTCTTCGGCCAAGCGCTTGGCTTCCGCCTCGGCTTTCCGCCGGGCTTCTTCGCGCTGTTTGGCCTCGGCCGCGAGGCGGGCTTTTTCTTGGGCCCTGGCTTCCGCTTTGGCTTTTTCTTCCGCATTGCGCGCCGCTTCGGCCAGGCGTTTCTCCTCAGCCTCGGCCTCGCGCTGGGCGGCCTCGCGCAGGGCCGCCTCCGCCCGCTCCTTCTTCTCCGCTTCAAGCCGGGCTTTCGCTTCAGCCTCCGCCTGGCGCCTGGCTTCAGCGCGGGCCTTGGCTTCTTCCCGGGCTTTCGTTTCGGCGAGGCGTTTTTCGTCGGCCAGCCGTTTGGCCTCGGCTTCGGCCCGCAAGCGAGCTTCCTCTCGCGACGTCCGTTCCGTTTCCTGTTGCGCCTTTTTTTCAGCCAGACGCTGTGCCTCCTGGTCGGCCTTTTCCAGGGCTTTGGTTTCCGCTTCCGCTTTCGCGCGTGACGTTTCGATGGCCCTGGCTTCGGCCTTGGCCTTTTCTTCAGCCTCACGGCGGGCCTTGGCTTGGGCCTCGGCCTGCTGACGGGTCTTGAGCGCGTTCGCGGTCTCCTCCGCACTTGGCGAGGATTGGGCGAGGGTGATTGCGCCGGGTTTGGCGCCAGGGCTGCCCCACTTGATCGTTTTCAGGAATGGAATGCTGCTCAGAATCGCCGTGCCGCTCGAATTCAAGATCAGAATGCGCAGACTATCCGAAACGAACTCCGGCGGGACACCCGGCTCATCATTGAAATATTTCGTCTTGATCGAGATCAAGCCCTTGCCCGCTCCGACGGTGACCGGATCCGCGCCGAACCAAGCCGCCACCCCCTTTTGGCCTCTCTTCTCGATGACGGGGACAACCAGGGCGGTCAGGCCGCGCAGGCCGTCGTAGCTGTAGTCCATGGTGAGGATGACTTCTGTGCCGTCGGCGCTCTGATGGGTGACTCTCAGATTGGTGATGCCGGTCGAAGGGCGGGACTGAAACGGCCCTGCCTGCGGGATGATCGGTTGAGCGAGGATCGAGCCAAGGCTGAGTTGGAAGACGAGAAGCCCGGTGATGAATGCTTGGAGAAACTTCATAACTGAGAGTGTGTGATGCGGAGCATCTGTGATGCCGCCGAGGATAGCGCGCCGCCGACCTATGGTAAAGATCATTTGGCCCTGCATCCGAGCAATTCTCCCTTGAGGGAGTGGGCCTTGGTCCACTGCTGTCGAACCAAGAATGAATTCTATCCCATCCCGAGGACGTCTTGCTCTTGCCCTTGCTCTTGCTCTTGCTCTTACTCTTACTCCTACTCCTAATCTCTTAAGGGAGTTGCGGAGTAGGAGTAAGAGCACGATTAAGAGCAAGAAACGGCCGGTTGACCTTAATTCAACAGCAGTGCACCCCGGCCCTCTCCCGCTGGGAGAGGGAGGACCGTCGCCAGCTCGCGCAATGGCGTCGGAAGTGCCAAACCCGTCCCGACATTCTCAAGCGGACAACCGAATTGGAATCAGCCCCTGTAATGGTGAAACATGCTGGCCAGCAGAATGATCTCGGGATGCGCGGCGGATAACTTCGGCAACACCAGCCGGATCCGGGAGCGATAGTCGGTGAGTTTTTCACGGAGCGGCCGCAAGTCGTCCACCTTGTCCCAGTGCAGCCTTTTCAAATCCAGGACCAGCCGGCTCTTGCTCCGGGCCAAGGAATCACGGATTCGTTGACCCAATCCCTCCGCGTCCTTGGAGGAAAGCGCGCCCTCCAGACGCAACCAGACTTGTTTCCGCGCGTGCTGCAACTCGACCTGGATCGAGAAATCGGGGCTCGAGACCTTGCGCTGGATTTCCTCCCAAAGGTCGAATGCGCTCCAGCGGCTGCCGGGCGTCCGGTAGGCCGTTCGCTGCAATTTGGGATGCTGAAAAAGGTCCAATTTCAAAGTCAGCGCCGTCCAAAGAGCGGCGCCCACGGCCAGCCCGGACTTGAACCGCTCCGTGACCGTGGGCGGGCCTAACTCCGCGTGAATGCGCTGCTGCAAATCTCCGATCCAACGCCGCACCGCGGCATTGGGACCGAGCATTCGTCCCGCGAGGAACACTGGATACGCCGCGCGCAACTCTTTGGCGAGGTACGCCGACTTCTGGCGCAGGAGCAGATTCGGTGAATTCCTCAGCTTCTGGCAGCCGAGCAACCGGGTCTCCAGCACGCGGTAGATGCTCGGTCCGAGCCGTTGAAAGTCTTCCTGGAAACACCAACGCTGGATTTCCTCGATTGCTTCGGGCGAAAGGTTGGGATGTTTGATCATGGTCCGGAATCCGTCCGCTCGCCGGTAAAACAAATCCATGTCCTTGGTATAGACATCCTGGAGCAGGTTCTGCCTGATGATCCTTTCGTAAAAAGGAGTGCCGGGCACCGGACCGTAGATGAGAAACTGAGCGAGCGCGGGCTTGAGCTTCATCAATCCGTCCAGCTCCTTCGCCACGACTTCCTGGTTTTGGTAGTCAAACCCGACGATCATCGAAGTCAACGCGAGAATGCCGTGCTCGCGGAACTCGGTCAGGATTTCCGACACCGGCCGTCCTTGTTGTTTGGCGTAGTTCGAACGCGTTCCCTCGTACCCGATCCAAAATCCATCGATGCCCATCTCCAGAATTTCTTCGACCGTGTACTGGCTGATCGCTTTGACGCTGGAAAAGGCGAAAATGGACAGCGTCTTTCCCCCTTTGATGACGCAATCGCGAAACGCCATGGCCCTCTTTTTATTGAGCAAAAAATCTTCGTCCAGGATCAGGAAGACGAGACTGGGATCCATGTCCAGGTAACGCTCGATGACCGCATAGATGTCTTTGCCTTCGGGGAGGAGTTTGATGTGTTTGCGCGAGAAGAAATGCGAAGTGCAGCAGAAGTCGCAGCCGTTGGGGCAACCGAGCCCGGCGAAGATTTTCCCTGTGCCCGAGACTTTCCATCCAAACACCTTCAACCAGCTCACGATCAACGGATGCTTGTAGGGCATCGAAACGGCCGGTTCGCCCAGCAGCCGGCGAAAAAAAGCGACTCCTTCCTCGCGGCAAATGTGGTCCGCATAAGGCTTGAGCACTTCGTCCTTGAGCACGGTGCCATAGCCGCCGAGCACGATTTGGCTCCGCGGCGAGTACTGGCGGATCAACGCGACCGTTTCCTTCATCTTGTGCATGACCGCCATCAGAAAGGAGACCCCGATGTAATCGTAGCCCTTCTTGAGTTCGCGGATCAACTCGCGCTTCGAAGGGTACTGCAACACCACCGTGGGCGCGTCCAGATTCTCCGCGATGTACTCGAGCGAGAAATGCACGTTGACCGTGCGCGGACTGAACAGGCCTTGGGCCCGCGTCACCTGACGGTGAAGGAGTTCATAACCGACCGAAGAAGCGTCGCCGTATTGGGGCCCCATGGGGCGGCAGACGCTGGTTAACAGAACTTTTTTGCTCATGGACTTCGCGACATCGGAATCATTGGCCAAGATGGAATCGCTGCTCTGCGGCTCAAACGAGGCGTGATCGGACGGCTGCAACTTGCCGGGAACAGCCAACGGTTGAAGCGACGAAAAGTCAAAGGCGGATTTCAACTTTTCCGGCCCGCAATTTGGCCTTGTGCCGACAATTTTTGGCAAGGCGGGCCGTCGGAGAAAATCCGGCGATTCTCATTATGGCGGCGGCCGCGATTCGCGATCTGCGCATGTAGTCCCGGCTTTAGTCCCGGTTTTCTCGCGCTGACTAAAGCCGGGACTCCGCACTAGCCCAAATGGGAACTCCATTCACAACAAAGTCAGGGCGCGACAGGAGTCTCGTCCCACTGCGGCTTACGCGCAGCGCGCGGCGTTTCGAGCCGAGCTGTCCGCGTCGTCCCGGTGGTCACGTGCTTCAGAACAAAGGGCCCGAACAATCCATAACCCACCGTGTGATATTGGGACCCAGGCGGCGGCCCAGGATTCGGCGCCGACTGGAACATCCCCGGCCAGGCCGTGCCCAACGCGGGATTTTTGTGGTGCGGTCCCAGCGTGTTCTTCAGGGTCCCGATGACGACGACATCGATGGAGTTTGCTCCCGCTTTCAACCATCGCGTCACGTCGCATTGCCACGGGCGTTGCGCGATGTGCCCGGCGGGGGTCCCATTGACGATGACCTTCGCCACACTGCCGTACCACGCGGGCAAGGTCACGAGATAGCGGCCCTTGCGCTCGGCCAACTCGAATCTTTCGCGGTAAATCATGCCGGCGCTGTAGAACGGATGGTTCTGCTTGTTCCACGGACCCAAATGCAGCCGCTCTTCCGGAACAATCGCGAATCCCGTTTCCGTGGCGCCCGCCCCGAAATCTCCCAGCAAATAGGCCGCCTCAAGTTCGTGATACATCGTGAAGGGCGCGGCTTTGATCGTGACGGAATTTTCGCCCACCCTGGCCGAACGAGCCAGATCGATGCGGCCAAATGCTTTGTCCAGCCACCACTCGCCTCGTTTCGGCTGAACGGCCTGGCCGTTGCAGGTGATCGTGTACAAGTCCGCGCGTTCGATGACGATCGACAAGGATTCAGGAATCTTGCCGTCGATGCGAAAACGGTACGTCGCTGAAAATCCGCTCTCCGGCGGGAAAGTCTTTTGGATCAGTTCGTCGCGGAATTGCACCGCGCTGTCCCAAGGATTCCGCGGCAAACCGTTTTTCTGAAAAGCGAATTGGGAGCCTTGATACACGTAAAGGTTCGTCCGCGTTTCGCCGCCGGCGGTCACATCGGCATAATCCAACACCAAAACGTTCGGCTCCAAACGAAGCACCTCAGGCTGCGAGACGGCCACGATGGTATTTGTTTTTTCGACCTGCGGAGGAGGCGCTTCACGGGGCGCTTTGGAGAGAAACACCAGCAGACTCCCGGCCGGCGGGAGTTCGAACTGAAAACTCGCCCCGCCGGTGTGGACTTTGAAGGGATAGGGGCCGACCTGGCCTGATTCCAGAGCCCAGTGCTCCACGCCGCGCAGGCCGGTCTCGACCGTTCCTGAGGAAACCGAGTCAATGCTGGTGTTGACCAGGAAGAGCAGTTGACCGTCCTCGAGCTGCCGCCGATGGTGGAAAAGAATTCCTCGATCCTCCGGCGTTCGATGGATGGCAAAGGCGTCGCGAAACGAATGCTTGAGCAATCTCGACGGCAATCCTGCCGGATCTACGGACTCCCACGACCGGTGCTTGGAGGCGGCGTTCCCTCGATCTGAAGGAGCGCCATTGATTCGGAGCGGCGGTTGGCCCGCGCAGAGCAGCGTCCCGCCGCGTTCGAGAAATCTTTCCAGAAGTCCCAGGGTCGGTGCGTTCAGATTCTCAGTCAGAGGCGGGAGGACCACGATTTCGTAGGCGCGTTTGCCGACTTTCAAACCGCCCTCGTCCACCGATCCGTGGCGGGCCAGGATATCTTCGCAGCCAAGATCGTACTCGACCTGAGCCGCCTCCAAATTCATCACCAGCTTTTGGAAAGCGTTGCCGACCTCCGCCAGCCGCGGGTTCTTGTAGCCCTCGCTGTTGTACATCCAAGCGGTCGTCGTGGGTTCCAACACCAGGATGCGGTTGATCTGCTCGCCTTGCGAAAGCGCGGCGGAAAGACGGGCGAAGTAACTCGCCGAAACGTGGTAGGCATCCCACCAAGGTTCGTGCGAAGAGAACGATTGGGGGTGATCCCGTTTCCGAGCGCCTCTGAGTGTGACGTAAGTGAGGTGCTGATTGAGCGTGTTCACTCCCAGGACGGACAGCCAATCACCAATCCGCTTCATGTCCTCGAAGCGCAAATCCCATCCGCCGGCGCCATAGACTTCGCAAAGAGTCCGCTTCAAGCCGAGCTGGTTCGCCACGCTGGCAAGCTCCCGAACGGCCCGCGCATTGCCGAACTGAGCGTGCGTGTCCTCGCGATACTGGTTCATGAGCGTGTCGATGCCCGGACGGTGCTGCCAGGCATACATCGCCATATTGTCCGGAACGATCAGGCATTGCGGCCATTCGTGTTCCCAATAGTGGCCGGTGAACTCCAAGCCTTGTTTCGCACAGTAATCGTGATACGGCTTCCCCCAGCGCTCGATGAACAAGTCCAGCAACACCTGAAAGTAGTTGTGCCGCACTTTCCGCCAGTCGCCGATTTCGTGGCTCAGGCTGGGAAGCTGCTCGAGCAAATCATAGCCCCATCGCCGCTGAAAAACACTCGGCAAGTCGTCCGTCCAAGGCAGACCGCCGGCTGGACGAATTTGCGGTTCATCTGTGAACACGCCCGGGATGCGTTTCCCAAACTCGCGGCCGACCTCCCGCCGGTATGCTTCCAGGGTCACGTCGAGAAACTTCTCCGTCACTCCGGGGAACAGCAAATCCACATAGCTTCGGCCTCCGTGCCACGGGGAATTGCCCGAGCGCTGAACCGACGCCGTCAAGTACCGAGCCTCCGGCAACGCGGCGCCAGCCCGCACGCTGGCCGTGACGTTTTCACACTCTTGCTCGGCCAGCCGAAAGACCGCTAGCGTGTGCTCGGACCATTTCGGCGCGGCCTTCGATTCGCGCAACAAGAGGCCTCGTCCGCGCGACTCAGGCATCAACTCGGGCACGAAGCCGCCGGCAAAACCCGATGGATAAGAATTCTCATCGTAAATCCAGACGTTCATGTCCAGTCGCTCGGCTTCGCGCAACGCGGCTTTCCACAGCCGGAACCAATCCTGGGAAAGATAGGGTGTCATCAAGCCGGGGCGCGGATGCACGAAGACTTGCTTCACGTTTTGCCGGGCGAGATCGCGCAGGGACTCCACAATCTGGTCTTCGGTCAGGAGATCGTTCCACACCCAAAGGGGACCCGTGCTGTAGTCCCGCGGCGGATTCGCGAACAGCGATTTGACCTGTGCGGAATCCATCGCCCGCAGCGGAGTCATCCAGCAGATCATGGAAAGCGTGATCCCAAGGCTGAGCGTTTGTTTCCGAGAAGAAAGCAGACATGTTTTCATAAACTTGCATTCTGCGGACGCTTCGGATTGCCAGGCGTTCCCGCAGCATAGATCGGCTGGCCGAGTGAAACTCGGCAAGACTGCGCCGCTCGGCTAGTCCGCAACCAAATCCGGTGTGGCGAGACTCCGTCGAATCCTGGAATCGTTGCCGGCACGAAAGTCAGGACTCGCCAGGAGCTTCGCCCCATCCAAAAATTCGCGCGGCTTGCGACGATTCCAAGCGATGCTGGCAGATTGAAAATCCGTTGCGCCATACCCGACAGACCCGGCTGGAACCTCTGCCGAACGAGCGACGTGTCCTCACGGCAGGCGGAACAACGTTACGCGCCGGACCGAGCAATCTTGCGCCTCCACCGCCAAGCGGAAGTCAGCGCCTCTGTTCTGCGCATTCTGCAATCGAGCACCCGGAAGCGGAAATCGAGCCGACTTCCAGGTTTTGCTGGCGGCGAGCGGGACAGTTTTCGGACTTTGCGAGTAAGCGCCATGGAACGGAGCGGAGGCGTCGCTTCCATCAAATTCGACTCGGAGCGTTCCCGGAGCCGCGTCGTAGTATTCGACCTCCAGCTCCACCTGCATCAGAGGGGCCCACTTGAATGAATCATCCACGGCGAAATAGAGGTAGCTGCCCTGGCCTGCGGTCCGCTTGATGCCCCTGGCCTCGCTGCCGCCAGCCGTTACCGCGACCGTCACGCCGTCGTGATTCTCAATTTGGCGCACGCCATTTTCATGATTCTCGTGGCCGAGCGTCGCCGTAACCGATTTCGCATCCGTGTATTTTCCGCTCGGCCACGATGGCTTCCAATTCTGCTTGAAGAGCGCGGCGTATCTGCGCGTCAGTTCGATGAAAGCGCGTCCGTACTCCTTCGATTCAGCGACGTCTGTTCCTTCGTGAAACTCATTCCAAGTCTCCACCATGACGATGTTCGACGGACGCCGCAGGAATTTGAGCCAGCTCTCTTCATAAAATTTGCCGCCTTCGCGCGGCACGATCAGCGGCGTGCGGCCGGGCACCGCCGAGTGGTCGTAGCCGGGCCCCAAGGACGCGACTCCCGGATTCTTCAAACCGAGCGCTCCTCCCCAAGCGTAAGTGTTGTCTGCTTTCAACCGCCACGAGATTTCCCGAACGAGGTACGGTTCGCGGCCTCCGAATTCCTTCGCGAATTCTTGCTTCGTGAAGTCAATGACTTGCTGATCGTGCTTTCTCGCGAAGGCTGCCGAATAAAGGAAGACGACCGGTTTGTCGTCAATCATCGCCCAATGCTTGGCCGGTACGAGAGAAAAGAAGTCGCGGATGGTGGCGTAGAACCAGCGTCTTCCGAAGTCCGTGGTCAGATCGATGTGTTCGCGCCACGAATTGTGCCGCAGCGTGCTCGTATCGTAAAAGAGGCCAATCCGAGGCGGTTTCTTGCCTTCCCGCACCAACTCCTCGCGCGCTTGGACGAATGGCTTGAGCCCGGCATAGCTCCAGTGCAGGTGAGCGTCGTCGCCGTGTTCGGAAGGCGCGCCCCAGAAGACCGGCAGCGCCATGTCGATCCCGGCGGCCATCATGTCGGCGAGCTGTTGTTTGTGCCAGCGCACCGATTTGTAGGAGAAGTCCTCCAAGGTTGCCGGATGGGTCGTCAGCGCATCCGTGCCGTCGCCGTCGGTGATGTGTTCTTTCGAATAAACATCGTACCAATAAAAATAATAGGTCCCGACGATCCGGTCCCCGCTGCGAAAGCTCTGCGCCTGCGCCAAGGCTTCAGCAGTGAGTTGGACATGCGGACCGAAAGCCGCCGGCAAGGTTCGCGAGACTTCCGCCGCGAGCGGGCAGATTGCGAGCCCAGATAGCGCCAGCATTCCGGCGGAAAATCTCAGAGCATGTTCAAAGCAACCTTTTAGGATCGGCGAAATCACCGTTGCAGAAGTTACGGCAAAGGCGTTCGCCCGGCTTTGATGCCGGTCAAAAGTCCTCGACCCTCTCCGCTTCCGATGGTTTCGTCCGCAAGATTCGCCGGAAGAAGGAGGTAGGGGCGTCGCGCCGCGGCGTCCCCGCGCCGTGCAGGCGCGGAACCCATTAGAATGGGACTGGTGACCCGCTCACCGAAACGCGGCGTTGTTCCTCCG
>JACQWK010000118.1 GCA_016209525.1 Verrucomicrobiota bacterium | reverse complement strand
TCTCGGTGGTGCGGCACATCTCCGACCGGGTGGTCGTGATGTACCTGGGCAAGATCGTCGAGGTGGCCCCGAGCAAGGAGCTTTACGCCAACCTGATTCACCCGTACACGCGTGCGTTGTTATCGGCGGTACCCACCCCGGACCCGGTGTTGGAGCGCAAGCGGGAGCGGATCGTGCTCAAGGGCGACATCCCGAGCCCGCTGAATCCGCCGTCGGGATGTGTGTTCCACACCCGGTGTCCGATGGCGATCGACGAGTGCTCGAAGGTACTGCCGGAGCTACGCGAGCTGGCACCGAGTCATGTGACCGCCTGCATCCGGGCTTAACCGAGGTTCCCAAGAAGGGGATCCGTTCGGCGGGCGTGACTGGAGCCTGTCCGTCGATTCGGTCCGGCGATCCGGGAGGGCCAGAACCGGCGAGTCCGTGCATTGTTCGCGCCTTCGAGGGGCCCGGCAAGAATAGTTGATGCCGATCACTTCGCTTTCGGACGAGCCGCGGAAGAACTGATTCGACCTCCGCCCGCGTCTTGGACACGCTGGCCTCCACGCTCAGCACGGCAGCAGTCGTACACATGGCAGCGAGCGCCGAAATAGACCTTGACCGAGCCGCTGGTTCCCTTCGGACCCGCCCCGGCGGGACGAGACCGTGGTCAGGCGGCGGCGCGGACGCAGCGGCGGAGGCGAGTCAATCCGTGGTAATCCCACGATGCGACCGGCACCACGAGCACGTCGCCCGAGACGGGCTTCTGCGTCTGCATGTTCTTCGTAAGCGAAGAGTTTCGTCGCTAACATGAAACCGGCGGGGACTGTCAATCAGACCGTCGAAGAGGCTGTGCCGCAGGGCCAACCCCTGTTCTCGGGCGAATACCAGTCGAAAGCGGACGCCAAGAGCGACACCTGAGGCGCCCACGTCCCGTCGGAGACGTGAAAGCTTATCCCGTGTGAGCGACAACCTCTTCGTCAGATATTTGAAGCTGGGTCCCGAGGCCAGCCGAGAGTTCAATTAGCCGATCGACGATAACGCGTCCCTTGGTACTGTTCGTAGCTACGATTTCGGGCTGATTGAGATGGCTTTCTTGGCGCCAGACCGGTTTGAAAGAAACCCGCCGAATCTGACCATTTGCGACGGCAATTTTGGCCACGATACCGGTTCGAGAACCTTTCATGTTGCTCCAGTCGAATGCGAAATTGCCCAGTCCGTACAGAATCGCTTTATTCCGGTATATCTCGACACCTTGCGGTACATGTGCGTGTGATCCAACAACCACATCGGAGCCGACGTCTATGGCGCTGTGTCCGATCGTGCGCTGATATTCTGCGATTTCGTCGATGCCAGACACGCCCCAATGGAAATAGGTCACAAGAACATCAACCTTGGAGCGCAGGGTCTTGATATCTTCAACAACCCGTTCCAATTCGGCCTTGTCCGGCCAAGACCGAGTGATTGCATGAGCCCCGGGTAATTCGTATACGCGCGGGTGAGGTTCATAGGCGGTGTGGCACTTGATAGTCGAAACACCAGGAGCCTCCGCCGTTGCCGCATGGCCATGAGGAAAGAAGACCGCCGTATAAGCCAAGAATCCAAATCGGACGCCACGTTTCACAACAATTGCTGGTTTTCGGGCTTCCTCAAGATTCTTCCCGCTCCCAATGTGAAGAATGTGGTGGCTATCAAGAACTCTAATTGAGGATAGAATCGCGGACGCCCCGTAGTTCACATTGTTAGCGCAACTAACCACGTCAAATCCGACATCAGCCAAACCTTCCGCCATTCGTTCGTCAGACTGCGTCCATCCTGGCTTGCCTTCAATGGTTGACGACGGATTAAACAGACACATTTCGTTATTGCCAAACAGAATATCGGCGTCGGCCAGCTCTGACTTGACGAGAGCAAATGCCGATGCCGGTTCCTTACGATGCTGCAGGTTCACATCCCCACACAGAACTAGGTTTAGCGTATCTGCATCTCTGCGTACCGATGTGCCCATGGTTCGATCTCCTATTTGCCCGCTTGTAACGCGTCCCACAGTTAGATGAGTGATAGCTCGTTCGCTATGCCACATAATCCTGAACCTTGAAGCCTGAAAGCCCCGCGGGAGGGGGCCCTCACCTTGCACATTTCCGCGGTTTGGCAAATACACAACGTGGCAATTCTAAGAGACTATCCCTGTAACTCGTTGCGAATCTCTTGGCGCTCTAGGCGGGGTATCAGAGTTTGGCCTCCAAGCAAGGAGGCCGCAAATAGGCAAGCGTGACGAACTGGACACCATCTGGCGGGTACCTGATGGGCTGAGGGCAGAGGCCAAACGTGCTGGACGACGTTGATCCTGATCCCGAAGGGAGGCGTAGCCGACCGAGGATAGACCCGAGGCCCGCCTTAGACATGTCATCTTCCGGCTGCGGACCAGCTGCCAGCGGAACCATGGACCCAGGGAGTTTGGAGGCGACTCGTCGATACACCGGACTTTCGAGGGGTGGGTGAACAAGGAGGTGTTCGAGAGGGGTGTGGGCGCTGCTCGTTGCGCACTGCGACTAACTGGGCGCAGTGGAGTGGGAGTGGCAAGCTGCGGACGGTGCAATGGGCAAGGCCCGCTCTCCTCAATCACGGCTACATCCCGCACATCGGGAGGGTCGGTCCGGTACCTACGCGGTCCGGTACTGCGCAAGCGCCTTCTCGTTGATTTCGATCCCGAGACCGGGCCGGTCGGGCGCGTACACGTACCCGTCCTTGATCGTGAGCGTGTCCTTGTAGATCTTCCCGTGCATGGGGTCGACCGAGTCCCGGTAGTACTCGAGGATCAGCCCGTTCGGGATCGC
>JACQWK010000117.1 GCA_016209525.1 Verrucomicrobiota bacterium | reverse complement strand
CGCTTGTAGTCCCGGCTTTAGCCGGTTTTCTCGCGCTGGCCGGCTAAAGCCGGGACTACATACGGGTCATAATGAGAATTGCTGACATTCAAGGAATCGCACTTGCGTCGGCAATAAGCAGGCCGTAGCATTCGACTTACAGCACAGCAAAATTCCATTTGCCTCGCAGTCGCGCCGGAAAAAACCATCGATGCGGCCTATGGTGTTCGGCAGTCTATTTCGGACGATAAGCTTCTTCTTGCTCTCGGCCAGCCTTGGCCAGGCCCAATTGGTCTGTCGATTCACAGGCGGAGCGGCCTCGCCGATTCATGCGGTTCCCGGGCTCCCCAATATCTGGCAAGATCCGCGGAATTGGGAGGTTGTGTCCAGCGAAGGACTGATCGGCGCCCTGCAGGAGAGATTCTTTGCCGTTCCAACTACGGATAAGGATACCGCGATCATCGTTTCCCAGCCGTTTCTGCCGGGCCTCTTTATCATCGGCGTTCCGCCGTGGTTGCACACTCTGATCGTGGACCGCGATTCACTGGTCTATGCGGGTATCTTCCCCGTCACGGTTGGCCGAATGGAGATTTCAGGGAAATCCTTGTTGTTGTTCGAACGGGTCATCGTGGATGATCTGGTTCTGGACAACTCGACCCTCCAGTTCGACAATCCCGGCGAACTCACCATCAACCGCCGATTCGAATGGAAAAGCGGCCGGATCACCGGCGGGAAATTCGGCGGAACGATTCGTATCGCCGAAGGAGCAACGATGGTCCTGACCAGCTCCGACGTGCGCGATTTGGTCAACGTCAAGATTGAGAACCACGGCGTCATTCTTTGGGAAAACGGCCATATCCGGTGGGACAAATGCACGCTCAACAACCGGGGATTGATCGAAATCCAAGCAGATGGTTCGCTGGCGGCTTTCAAGGACAAGGATGGGAACGCGACCCCGGTGCTTCACAATTGGTTCGATGGCACAATCCGCAAGACCGAAGGGGAAGGCATTTTTGAGTTTAAGAATGACGAGGGGGGTTACGCCGTGGAAAACGAGGGTAAAATCGAGCCTTTGTCAGGAACGCTCTTGTTTCCAAAGAATCTCCGGCTGAACAACGATTCGAGAATCGAGGGCGCCGGAGGGATTGTCGAGGCAATTGACCCGCTGTACAGCGGGGAAATCGAATTGGCCGACGGCGGCACTCTGCGAATCCCGAACGGCATCACGGCGCGCCGCGGCGGCAATGTTCCACATTCCGGGCACATCCGGATCAACGGCGGGCTGTTGGACTGGCCTGGCGGCTACCTGGACGCAGTCAATGTCGGAGGCTTGCGAATAACCGTGGAACCGGGGGGCGTCTTGCAAGCCGGCGGAAACGCTGCCAAGCGTTTTCTCCAAGGCGTCTGGGTCGATGTGGCGGGCAAACTCCTCTGGGCTGGCGCGGGCCATCTCGAGCTCCAAGGAGTGACACTCAACATATTGGATGGCGGCATTCTCGAAGTTGCTGGTGACGCTGCGACCGTTCCTCACGCGCTTCGGCAAGAGCTGATCGTATCCTCCAAAGGCGCGATTCGTAAAACCAATGGCACCGGAGTCACGACCTGGAACGGATGGGACAGCTTTATTCTCGATGGCGCCATGGAGACTTTGACCGGATCGTTCGAGGTCGCCGGCGCGATGCAAGCCAGGAACGGTTCGAGCTTCCGCGGCAGGACTTGGCTGGCGAAAGGAAGCGCCCAGGCGCAACTCAGCGGAACACTGACAATTGACGGGACTCTCGAGATCGTCGGCGAGGCCAGCTTGGTGGGAGTCGCCTCCCTTGCAGGCGCCGGCCAACTTCTGTGGAAAGGTGGTTGGATCGATCGACAACTTCCCGGCGCGCGGACGGAACTTACACTCACTCCGGGCTTCCATTTGAATATCGAGGGCAACGATCAAAAAGTTTTGGTCAACAATGCGATCCTGGACAACCGCGGCGTCATCACCTGGCGCGATCCAGGGCCACTCATGCTCTCCGGTTGTGTGATTCATAATCGGGCCGGCGCGCTTTTCGACATCCAAAATGACTCCAAGACAGACAATCCACCTGTTCCGAATGGCCCCAATTATTTCACCAACTACGCGGGCGGAATTATCCGCAAGAGCTTCGGAGGTTCGGCCGGCACGTTGTTTTCAGGCTGGGGCCACTTTCACAATGCCGGCAAACTCGAGTTGGAATTCGGCACCCTCATCCTGGCCCGCCCTTTCACTTTTTCGAACGGCACGCTCTTGACCGGCGATGCCCGGTGTCGGGTCGCTTCCGACGGTTTGCTCCAAGGCACCACGAGCGTTAACAGCAAGCTGGAGTTGGTTGAGGGTGGTCGATTGCACGGTTCCGCAACCATTGACGGCGTCGGCCTTTTTTCCTGGACTGGCGGGTCCATCGGGACGGGCGATCTCAACAACCGGAGTCGAATCACCTGGGCGGCCGTTACTCCGCTCGCTCTGGACGGGAATGCGACAAAATATCTGGATGCTGCTGTGTTGACGAACTTGAGCACGGTGACATGGAAAGGCGCAGGGAACCTAAGCTTCGTCAGAGCGTCGGAGTTGAACAATGCAGGCACTTTCCAGATGCTCACGGACGCGTCCTTAGAGGGCTCTGTGTTTAACAATTTAGGTTCCGGCGCCATAGTAAAATCGGGGAGCCCGGGTGCGACCACTTTGAATCGAGTCACTTTGAATAATCGCGGCAAGGTGGTGGTCGAGTCGGGCAGCGTCGTGCTGGAGCGCTTCTGCGAGGCCAATTTTGAGGATGGATCGAGATTGCAGGGACCCGGTCCTTTGACCGTCAAGGGAACCGCAGTGCTTCAAGGAGCGCTCACTCTGGAAGCAGGTTCAAATTTGCAACTGGCCGGAGGCGCATCTGAGCTGAAGTTCATTGGCCAAGGCCTGGTGAAGGGCCCGGGGCTTTTTTCGTGGACGGCCGGCTCCATTGGCGCAGGCGATCCGAACAACCGGAGCCGCATTACGTGGGCCGCGGATACCCAGCTCGTTCTGGACGGCGCGGCGGACAAATACCTGGATGGGGCTGTCTTGACCAACTTGGGCACCATTACTTGGAAGGGGACAGGTAATCTAAGTTTGCTCAGGGCCTCGGAGATGAACAACGCAGGCACGTTTCAAATCCTCACGGATGCAAGCTTGAACGGCGCGGTCCAGGATCCTGTTTTTAACAATTTAGCTGCCGGCGTTTTGGCGAAATCCGGCAGCACAGGCGTCACGACGTTGTCGGGAGTCCTCTTGAAGAACTCCGGAATCATGGAGGTCAAAAGCGGAGAGATCCTGATCCGCGGAGATTACGCGTCCGGTGCGAGCTCTAGCCACCTCATTTCGATTTCAGGCAAGACGGCTCGAACCCAATACGGAGTGGTGGGAGCGACTGGCCGATGGAGCTTTGGCGGCAGGCTGAAAGTCGCTTTGCCCAATGATTACACACCCGTGTCCGGCGATTCTTTCTCAGTGTTCAATTATGGTTCATCAGCCGGGCAGTTTTCTCTGTTAGACTTGCCGACGCTTCCCGGAGGCCTGACGTGGAATTCCGTCTATGGCCCGTCAGCACTGACGTTGAGCATTGGCCAGGAGACGAGCCTGGGTCGCCCGACCGTTTTGCCCAACGGGAATTTTCAATTCCAAATTTCCGGGCCGGCCGGCGCGCGCCTGGTGATTCAAGCCTCCACGGATTTGAAGGAATGGACTTCAATCACCACGAATGCGCCATTCAATGGCGAGTTCACGTTCACAGACCCCCGATCACTGCAAGCGGGGAGACGCTTTTATCGGATCTCGATCCAACCTTAGCGGTCATGAACACAACCATGGTGCCGTTTGCTGCAGTTCGAGCATCAGAGTCCGCAGGGCTCAACGATGGGCGGACGAAGCCGGATATTTCACGAACTCGTGGCGCAGGTTGTCAATCTACCGGTATCGGTCGAAATCGTCGCAAGCCGCGAAGATTTTTCCGGCGTGCGGCCTTCCAGGCCGCAGCAGCCGCATACGGAGGAAGGCGAGGCTCGGAGATCTTCGGGCGCCTTGGGCTTTTGGAGCCGCTGCGGCCTGGAAGGCCGCGCGCCGTTTTGGTTGGGGCTTCGCGGCGTTGCGCTGTATCGCGGGCTTGCAGCCTGCGCTGGTTCGACAACTCAGAGCCACCGAGAACTTCCGACGCTCTGGCGACTGCTGGTCGGCGATACGGCAGGCTCCATGTCTGCGGTACGATACTGGTCTTACTTTTCGTTCTGCTGTTCGATCGCTCTAAGCTGTTGGCGCAAACGTCGGCTGGCAAGGATTTGTGGATGGCAGGTGATAATTACTACGGCCAACTCGGGCTTGCATCTTCGCTTGATTCCACTCGCCCCTTCAGAATAGACGTGGCGGCTAAGTCTATTTACGGAGGGTTCCTCCAGACTCTTTACATCACTCCGGAGGATGACCTCTACTTCGTGGGCCTGCTCGGAGAACCCTCCTACGTCTCGATTAGCGGCGCCGTTGTACTCGGTGAAGCTGGAGTGGGTTCGAACCAAATCCGTCCGCCATCGAAAGTCTCCGGTGAGGTAAGCGCGGCTGCGACCGGCCAATACCACCTCATCTACTTGAAACGCGACGGATCGGTCTGGACCCTTGGTCACAATTTCTCCGGCCAATTGGGCGACGGAACTGCAATCCCTCGGTTCACTCCCCGGCAGGTAGCCACGGATGCCAAAGCGGTCGCCGCAACGACCCATTCGAGTCTTTTCGTGAAGAAAGATGGCACCTTGTGGGTCACGGGAAGCTTGGGAGAAGAAAAGACAACAGCGAACAGGACCTCTCCGGTTCAAATCGCGGAGAACGTGGCGTCCGTTGCGGGTGGACGAAGCCACGCTCTCTTCCTCAAGACGGATTCTAGTCTGTGGGTGATTGGGGGCTATGGCTTGGGCGCCGGGAGCACGAATTCCTTCTTTTTTCCTTCGCCGACACAAATCGCCACAGGCGTGGCCAAGATTTACGCTGGTAACGGTTACTCGCTTTTCATCAAGCAGGACGGCAGCTTGTGGGCCATGGGGAACAACGCCTTTGGACAGTTAGGCGACACGACTACGGTGGCCCGGCGCGATCCGGTTTCCGTTGCGACAGGGGTGATCTCGGCTTCGGCAAGCCTGGACCACAGCCTGTTTCTGAAGGAGGACGGCACGGTCTGGGGCATGGGCCAGAATTCCGCCGGGCAACTCGGGAACGGCACGCGGACGAGCCCGGACAAGCCCGTCCAAGTCGCCACGGATGCGACCGCGCTTGCGGCGGGAGGATTCCATAGTTGGTACATCAAGAAGGACGGTTCCGTTTGGGCGACGGGGAATAGCTTGTCTTTCCTGCCTCTTCTTCAGGATGGCTCGGCGGCGTATCGACAGAACCCATATGCGGCCGAAGTATCCCGTTCGGTCAGGAGCGCCGTTGCCGGAGGAGAATTCACGTTATTTCTCCGAGAGGATGGCACGCTGTGGTCCACGGGAAAAAGCGACCACGGCCAGTGCGGTCGAAATTCCTTCGGACGTCCCGTGATGCTGCCGGAATCCGTCACAAACAATGTCGTCGCCTTGGCGGCAGGGGCGGAACACAGTCTGTTCATCAAGGGAGACGGATCGTTATGGGTAATGGGACGAAATGATTTCGGGCAATTGGGTGACGGGACGACCGCCGCGCGCGCTACGCCGTTTCAAGTAGCGACTGAGGTCCGAATCGCCGCAGGGGGCCGCGACCACAGCCTGTTCGTGAAGAACGATGGAACCCTATGGGCAATGGGACGGAATGACTCCGGACAGTTGGGTGACGGAACCACCGCCTCCCGCAGTTCGCCGGTGCGAGTGGCGTCGGATGTGATGGCCGTCTCGGCCGGCGGAGGACACAGCCTCTTCGTCAAGAGAGACGGAACGCTCTGGGCAACGGGCAGGAATGCGTTTGGACAATTAGGCGATCGCACGACGGACACACGCAACGTTCCAGTCCAAGTTTCGGCTCAGGTGCGTGCCGTGACGGCAGGTGAGGATCACAGCTTGTTTATCAAAACGGACGGGTCGCTTTGGGCCGTTGGCCGGAACGACTACGGCCAATTGGGAGACGGCGCGACGCTCCCGCTCAGCGCGCCGGTCCATGTGGCGAGCGATGTAAACTATGTTGCGGCCGGCCGCGCTCACACCGTTTTTGTGAAAACCGACAAAACAATGTGGACGGTTGGACGTAATGATTCAGGTCAGTTGGGTGATGGCACGACTCAAGACCGATTGAAGGCCGCGGAAGTGGCGACCGGAGTTCTATCCGCCGCCGCCGGCGCCTTTCATACGCTGTTTCTTACGGAAGACGGTATTTTGAAAGCAGCGGGATCTAACACAGAGGGTCAATTGGGTGTATCGGGAACTCTGTCGGAAACCGAACGGCTCCGTCGCACACCGGTCTCGGTAGCAAGCGACATCACGGCCATTTCCGGAGGTCTGGAACACAGCATGTTTTTGAGGCGCGACGCGTCTCTCTGGATGGCGGGACGGAATCGGGACGGTCAATTAGGCGATGGCACGGCGCTGGATCGAAATCAACGGACGCAAATCGCCGAGATGGTTTCCACAGTCTCGGCCGGTTGGAACCACAGTTTGTTCGTGAAAACCGATGGCAGCTTGTGGGCCACGGGTCTTAACTACGACGGCCAATTGGGGGATGGCACGACCACGAGCCGCAATTCGCCCGTTCGCATCGAGAGTGGCGTGGCCACATGCGCCGGGGGATCGTTCCATAGTCTGTTCATCAAGACAGACGGCACCCTTTGGGCCATGGGTCGGAATTATTACGGTCAATTGGGTGACGGCACCTACAAGCAACGCAGGTCACCGGTGCAGGTCGCCGCCGACGTGATTTCTGTGTCGGCAGGAGGTGAACACACACTTTTCGTGCGGCTGGACGCAACGCTGTGGGCGATGGGACGCAACAATTATGGTCAATTAGGCGACGGAACAACGACTTCGCGGCGTTCACCCGTTCTAGTCGCCAAGGGCGTTCTGGCTGTAGTGGCAGGCAGGGATCACAGCCTGTTGCTCTTGAGCAACGGCACGCTCTGGACGATGGGGCGCAATGACGATGGCCAATTAGGTGATGGCACAACTGCTTCTCGCAAGAGCCCTGTCCAAGTCACCACTCAAGTCACTGCCATCGCTGCGGGACCAAACCACAGCCTGTTCCTCAAGAAAGATGGCACTCTTTGGGCCACGGGGCGCAATGATTATGGGCAGTTTGGCGATGGCACCACGAAGGCGAGTTGCAGCCCAAAACAAGTCGCGGCAGATGTCGCTTCTATCGCTGGCGGTGGCCGGCACTTGCTGATTCTGAGATGACGCACTTCACGGCAACCGATCTCACGCCTTGAGTTCGGCGGGCGGGTAGCCCGCCGCAACAGGCCGGTTGCCTGTTCCACTCAAATGGCATTTTTCAAACACGCTTTAAGGCCGGAGGTAGGAGACAATCGTCCGCCATTTGGTAACGTTGTCGCCGGGGGTCTCAGTGGTCGGGTTGGCGCCAGTGCCGCCCCAAAGTTTCGTGTCGAATGCCGCTCTCGTCGTGCAAAAATTAATGTGGCCGTCTCCCCAAAGGACGTTAACACCGAATGGATTCTTGCCCGTCGTGTGCGCCAAGGTGCCCCACGTGTAGATCAAGTCTGTCATCATTGACCTTTGCGCGGTGAGTTCGGTCTGTTTGGCGGCCACCTGCGTCCAACCGAACTTCGCCTCGCTGTCACGCTTGGATGGAATATCCGTCTGCGGGAAATAAGTGTAGGTCGTGTTGACTTGTCCATCGACCGCATACATCGGCCACGGCACTTTGGCGCTTTCGAAATACTTTTTCTCAAACACAACTCTGAGACCCGTCGCATGCTTGAGGCTGGGACAATACCAGGTGCCAGGATCCTTGAGGTAGTTGCCGGCATGGAGGTAGCCCAAGCCCACCGCGGCTTGCGGGCGAGCCGTTTGGCCTTGTCGGCCCGGATCCCAATAAAGCAAGTATCCTCGCCACGGATTGGAACCGGGAATTCGGTCCGGATCGAATTCGGGCGTTGGCAGACGGTCTTGGTTGTCGTCCGAGTAGAGAAAAACTGAAACTCCAATCTGCCGCATGTTGTTCAAGCAACTCGACTGCTTGGCCTTCTCCTTCGCGCGGGATAATGCGGGCAGGAGCATGCCGGCCAGAATCGCGATGATAGCGATGACGACCAGCAGTTCGATCAGTGTGAAGCCTGGAACCGCAGGGTTGAAACTGCCACGTCCGGGCGAATTGGCTCGGCCTAAAAGGCGCGTAGATAGTGTCACGAGCGGAACATATTCCGACCTGCCGAAAGTTCAACCGAAATTCCTTGCCTGACGCGTCGGCCAAAACTTATTAAACAGGCGCCACGCAAATCGACATGGAATCCAACCCTTCCACCTACACGTTAATCAGTTCACAAGCTTGGGGCATTGGCAACCACGGCCAGAAACAAGGCGGCGCGATGTTGCCGGAAATCATGCGCTGGCTCTGGCGCGACGCGCAGAAAGTGTCCACCGATCGGAACGATACGGTCGAACGCTCGTTCCGTGCGCCTGCGCCACCGTCGGCCAACGCGTCAGCGCCGTCCGAGAAGTGTTTCGTCTTCGAACTCGCCTTGTTTGAGAGATCATCGGCCGACTCACTTGAACTTGATCCACAACGTGTGAATGGCCGATTGCGGATCGTTCACGACTATTCTGCGTGCATTGGGACCGTGAAGCTGTCCATCGGTGGGGCGAGACTCCCGTCGAGACCTGGAATCATCACCGGAAAGGAAGTCAGGGCTCGACAGAGTCTCGCCCCACCTTGGTTCATGGAAAGCCCCCACGCCAAATTTGGCGCGCATTGGGACCATGAACCTGCTAGGGCTGATTTGCAGGTCAGCCCTACCAGGTTCATAGAGCGGGCCACACACCTTTTTGTGCAACATTCGGGTTCACTCACCGTTTCACAACCGGATCCACGCGGAACCAGTCGAACCGAGCCGGCGAATTTTCCGCTCCGCCGGCGGTCAAGGCCACGCGGACACCTCGATCCCACGGCGGCAAAAAGTCGCCCTCGATGTCGAGGGTCGGACCGACATCGTTCCAGGTGCGCCCTTCGATGCTGGTGGCGAAACGAAATAGCCTGCCGGTCGTGGCACGCATCCTCAGATAGAGTTTCGCGGAGGAAGACAGCCCTTCTTCGGCCAGGGTTTCCAGCCGATCCTTTCGGCGGCGCCAGAGCGTGAGTTTGCCGTTGCCGGCCGCGATACCTAAAGCGTTTTGGGCGTCGCCATAGGCCGCCAAGCCCGCCGTAACGTCCGCGCGCATGCCCTGCAAATCCACGAGCGTCGTGGCTTCGTAATCGCCGCGGGTGGTTCGCAGAGCGAGCACCGCGTCCACGAGTTGCGGCGAGTCATCCGGGTTCGGCATTAATTCCAGCGCGCCGCTTTTGAGCCGAGCCACAGGTGCGTTGGCGTGAGGCCAATGCCACTGCGGCAGCAAGTTGGCTGACTTGAAATCGTCGAAGAAAAAGTGTTCGCCGTTGAATGAAGCGTAACCGTGGGGCGCCGGTGCTTGAAGCGATGGGCCCCGGCCTTGATTGATGGTTGGCCATGCGTTCGTCTCCCATTGGATTTCGTCGAGCAATGCTTGCCGGCCAACAGAGATGAAGTCTTGGGCGTGATAGGCGTGATACAAGAGGAAGTTCCGGCCCTTGAGGTGGGTCACGATGCTCCCGTGCCCGGGGCATTTCCATTTCTCGTTGCCGGCCAAGATGGGGTTCGCCGGATTCTTCTCCCACGGACCCAGCAGTTTTTTGGACCGCGCCACACCCAGGGCATAGTTGCACCCTCGCCCGCAACAGGCGTTGCCGGAGTAGAAGAGATAGAACCAGCCGTTGCGCTGGACGACGAACGGTCCCTCGACCAGGCTTCCTTCCCAAGGCGCGTCGTTGCGAATGATCTCTTTCATCTCGCCCGTGAGCCGGGTGCCGTCCCCGGAAAGCTCCTGCGCCCAAATTGGCGTGGGTTGCTTGCGGCTGTTTCCATCTTCTTTCCAGAGGAGGTAGCGTTTGCCATTTTCGTCCGTGGTTGTGACGGGGTCGATGGAACCGGCGTCTTGGCCGACCAGAGGGCCGTGATCTTCGTATGGACCTTCCGGACGAGGCGCCGTGGCCACGGCGATAGACAAAGGCCCGCCCTTCTTTCGAGCCACATAGTACACGTAAAACCGCCCTTCAAATTCGCTGATTTCCGGCGCCCAGTAATTCCCCGCTGACCATGTTGGCGAATGAGCGAAAACATTGGCCAGATGGCTCCAATTCACCAAGTCGTTGGAATGGAGCAGGGGGAACAAGGGCGCCCATTCCGAAGTGGTTGCCGTCGCCCAATAGCTTCGTCCGACACGGATAATCGAGGGATCCGGATAATCGCCCGCAATCACTGGATTGGAGTAAGTGACCTCCTTCGGTGCGGCGATTGAGGTCTGGATGAGATGGAGCAGCAGCAGGACGTTTACTACCAGACATCGAGCCATGGCACGGTTCCGAGGACGGAACACGGCAGAGGCTGCGCCAACCGAGGTCCCCCTCCTTGGGAGGGGTAAAGGGGTGGGTTGATTGTTGACGAAGCTGCCGCAATGCTGATGTTCTGTTTTCGCGTTCATATCCGTCTGGCTTGAAGAAGCCGCGGCAAGAGTATGAGTACCCGCGCCACGCTGCCAACGGCGAACTTTGTCCACGGGTAATCGCTGTCGAAAAATTTTCGCTTGCGCTTTTAACCCGGCAAACTAAACTTTTTTGCATGAAGGAGGCCAAGGAAAGACAATGCCGCACGATTTGTCATAGCCGAGAAACTCCAACGAGTAATCCCCACCTTGCCGTGAAAGCCGTGGTCTTGGCCGCGCTCGTTTGCGCTGTGGCCGCAATTGTCTTTGGAGTCTCGTCCGCGAGGTCCCGCCCGTCCAAGCCGCGCCACTCCCCTGAATTCCAAGCTTCGCTCGCACCAAAGCAACCGGCCAGCTTGAGCCAGCTCCTGGTTCTGCCTCGCGATCAAATCATGACTTGCGACGTTGCTCTCATGAATCTGCTTTGCGCGGAAGGACTGCATGGAGCCGAAAACCTCAACACCGACAATTGCCTCACCACGCTGGCCCAGTGGGCGCGCTGCGTGGACTTTGAAACCCAACGGCATCTCTACCGATACCGTAAGAATCCGGCCGAGTTCGATCATTCGGAAGCCAAGTTGAGGATGTTGATGCTCGGTGTGGTTCTCCAAACCAACTTCGGCGTGCGCTACAACCCCGAGCGCATCACGCCGGTGGGCGTGTTCGAGCCGAACCACGTCTTCTTCGCCGATTCGCGCGATGTTTTGCTCCACGGCTTGGTGGGAGAGCGGCGCATGGGCACGTGCAGTTCGCTGCCGGTTTTGTACGTGGCGGTCGGGCGCCGATTGGGCTATCCGTTGAAACTGGTGAAAACCAAAAGCCACCTCTTGGCCCGATGGGACAGCCCGTCCGAGTATTTCAACATCGAAGCCACCGGCCGCGGCGTGGGCTGGTATGACGACGACCATTTCAAGCAGTGGCCGATCCCGGCAAGCGAAGAGGAAATCACGGCATTTGGCCTGTTGAAATCAATGACGCCGGCCGAGGAGTTGGCCGTCTTTCTCACCATCCGCGGTTCCTGTCTGCAAGCCCAGGGGCGCGCGACAGAGGCGATTGGCGCCTACGAGCAGGCCGTTCAATTCGACCCGGCATCCCAAGAGTATCGATTGATCCTGGCTGTCGCGCGCCACGAGTTCGCTGGAGACGCATACAAAAGTTCAGGCTCGGGTAGCACAGGCTACCAGCCTGTCCCGTCCGGCGACTTGCCGGACGGAACACACAGTGTTTTTGCTCCTGGTTTCTCCGGCCTGCCGCCCGCAGGAATCCCGCCATTGCCGCGCCCCGGAGTTTCGTTCGTGCCTGCGCGTCCCAACCCATTTCATCCATCCCTGCCGCAAATAAGAATTCCAAACCCATATCCACAAGGAGGACCATGAACAACACGATCCGCAAACTCATCAGCATGCTAGGCCTGCTGGCCACGCTGGCAGCACAGACCGCGTCCGGTTTCTACGATCCGAACCTGCAACGCTGGCTCACCCTCGACCCCATCGGCGAAGCCGGCGGCATCAACCTCTACCAGTTCGTCGGGAACGATCCGGTCAACAAGGTCGATCCGTGGGGGCACCAAGAAATGTTTTTCGAACCGCCTCCGAAATGGATGATCCATCAGGAAGCAAACGGGGGCTACCGCATCTACACGCCTCCCGACCCAATGCAGGATTTTTGGAAGAATTACTTTAAGGCTTGGTATTCGCAAACGCTTCCGATGGTGACTGGAGAAGTCGCTGGCCCGGTGGCTGGTCCTGCTGTCTCAATGGTGTTCAGGAATTGTCCGCTATCGGCTGTGATGGCTGCAAAGAAGTTACCTGACGCATATGCTGGAATACGACAGGCGTCGCGATATCTGCAGGAGATGGGGGTGCCGCGCGCAAAGCGTGTGGAGATACTGCAATCGTTCGAGGCGCAGAACATGGTCGTACGGCCAGCCGGTCAATCGGAGTTTGGACTGCGATACTTCTCCGATGCAAACCGCGCTGGAGGCAGTTATTTGTTCGAGACTTTCCCGGCGTCGCGATCGAGTCTGGCGATCAAGCCTGAATGGAACACGATGTCCGGCTTCAGGCAGTTCCAAATTAGACCGGGCGCGATCGTTCTTGAAGGGCGTGCTGCAGCGCAAGGGCCTTACCTGCCAGGTGGACAAGCTCAAAAATTCATCTTGAACTGGCGTCACGATCTTATTTCTCCATGAGCGCATCAAACGAAAAACGAAATCGGCTTCTCAAGCAGATTAGGGAAGCGTTGATTGGAATTCGCAGAGAGATTCAGAAGGCTGAAAGGGGAGAAGAATCTCTCGACGGTCTTCAGCAGTTGATCTTCATCGAATCTAAGCTTGCCGAGATGGAGCAAGCCTTGGATCGAGAGGATTGGAGCGCCGCTGAGAGAACAAAACCGGGAATGGCGAGATTGGTGGTTGATACATGGCCAATGCAGGACGCATTGGGAACTTTGATTACCGAAATCGAATACGAATATGAGCGTTTAAAATGACGTAGCCGCGAAGCAGGATACGGAGACACTCCTTTTCAACTAGCGAACGGAAACCGCCGATCACGCGGCGATGCTCGTCGGGCAATGGGCAGTCGAAGTGTTGGCCAAACGCCCGCACAACCAACCGGGATAACGCGCATCACCGGGCGTGATACAGATCGGCTGGGCGAAACTCATACCCGGCGTTACCAGTGTCGGTCATGGCGCGCAGCATGAAGGAACGCCAAGATGACCACCGGGTTTTCAATCACCCGGAACACGGTGCGATAAGGGAATCGTCGCGCGTAAGCGCAGCTCACCTGCGCACGGCGACACCGGATGGAGTAACGGAGGGGTTCTGTGGGAGACGGGCCATCGCCTCGCGGGCTGCGAGAAGAAACTCGCAGCCCAGTCCGGCCTGCTGTTGTTCATACCATGCTTCGGCTTCGAGCAGGTCGGCAGCCACCTCGGGACGAACCACCAGGCGGTAGTTCACTCACCGAGTCTTCGCTTGAGGCGAGCTTGATATTCGTTCCACGGAATTGCCGTTTCAGAATTTTCCTCGTGCGCTGCGATGCGGGATTCGATCGATGCCTTTTCGCTGGTGGATCAAAGGATCCTCCTCGTCGAGCCAGTCATTGCCATCTAATTCGGCGCGCTTGAGGCGGATCTCTTCGCGCTCGGCGAGCGTGAGCTTGGGCAGTTCACTGAGAATCTCAGGCTTGCTCATGGCGGAAAACTGGTCGATCGGCGCGGCGATCAAATCTGGCTCGTCACGGATCCAGTCAAACACACGCAACTTATGCAGCGCTTAGGGAAAGTCTCATTCTACCTTGATCTCGAATTGCCGGTGCTCGAGCAGTACGGCGCAAACGCGGCCCCAAAATTTGCCACCTCACCATAGCTGGCATCGGCCCCAACTTTGTTCTAAAATCAGACTGATGAGCAAAGCGAACACCAATCTATTCCGCGAGGCTGTAACGAAATTCTTTGCGCCGCTTGCAGAACAGACGGGGCTCACTCTTAGCGAACTTGCAGATGGCGTGTATGAAATCGAGGGGGCAAAGTTTGCGATGCGGATTCGGCGAGGGACCGGGCATCGGAAGGACATGCTGGTCACACTGCTCGCGACAGAGGGCCGGCCAACAGACCTCTTCGATCTGAGCCACGAGATCGGACTCGGAATGGTTGCTGAATTCCGTGGGGAAAGGATCGAAGCCGACCAGAAGGACGACCTGAAGGAGGCTGAGAACCTGGCGCACGCAGCGCAGAAGTTCCTTGTTCCCTATCTCCTGGGCCACAGGAGCGACCATGCCGAACTGACAAAATTCGTTGAAAAACGCGCTAACGAAGTTTCGAGCGAAGTTCCGGCTTATCGCTTCCCGAAAAATGTGCGCAAAGAGTGGCTGTAGCTTCGCGCCACTATCGGAATACCTTTGAGGTGACCAATCGAGTGAATCGCGACTGAAGTCGTGGTTGCGACGAAATCCAACTCCTCTGCGTTGAGCTTAGGATACGTCGCGGCCGATGAAGAGGGCAACGCTATGAGCGAGATGACAAGAAAGTCCCGGTTCAAGGGCAAGATCTTCTTGATGCTTATGCTGTGGTCGCTGCTCCTGGTACTGGGAACTGTTTTTGCCATGTTTCAGGATCGGGGGACAGCAGCATTCACCTGGTATCTCATCGTGTTTCCCATTGCGAAAGTGCTCGGGCAAGCCAGCGCTCTTTTGGACGAATTCTTCATTGGGCTGATGGTCGCTCAGATGGCCGTGTATAGTGGCATCTTCGCAACCATGTGGCGGCGTCCGTGGTTGGTGTATTCCATCCTGGCCGTGCTTCACGTCGGGATTGCGTGCGCGCTTCTCTGGGACGAATGGTCATCTCCACATTGATCCCAAGATCGCGTGAGAAGCGATCCGAAGATGTTTAAGAGAAGACTCTTTGCGTTCGGCATAGGCTGCGCGTATGCGACGTTTTTTGGGCTCGCAGGGGCCCTGCTCACCGCAGGTGGACACGGCTCGGAGTTACTCCTCGTCATCGCGTTGGCTCCATTTCCGACTTCCGCTCCCTTGGGACTTTTGGGGCTTGCCCTTTGGCCTATGATCGCCTTGGCGCTCGCCGTTTCACGCAGTAGAAAAGGACTTGCAGCAATTGTCATCGCGATGATCGCGCACTACGTGGGCCTGTTGCTCGCCTTCCTATCATGTGAACGGCGGCGTGAAAACGGGGGAAAACCGCCGGTTTGAAATTATTGTTTCTTCCACCGTATGAAATGAAAAGCCGCCACGGTAAAGCGGCGGTTGGGTTTTGGGGTTCGTGCCCGGTTATTCTTTGGCGTCGTCCT
>JACQWK010000147.1 GCA_016209525.1 Verrucomicrobiota bacterium | reverse complement strand
GAACGGCGCTGGCCTTTGGTTTCGCCGTGGCGGGGTTGCTCGGACTCGCGTTGGTCCTGATCCCTGCTGGCTTGGCCATTCTGTCGTTGGAATCTCAGCGAGCCAAGCGCTGGTTGCGCAAGGCCAAGGACGTTGTGCGGAGAACGAACCCGCTGACGAAAAAGGAAACGGGGTGAGTTCCGGCACCCCTTAGAAAAACCTCCCGGATCACTCAAAGGTTCCAGAGCGTCAATTCCGGCCAGGCTTCCGCCGTGGGAGAAGCCGGGGTCAGAAAATCCAGCCCGCCGCGCCGGGCGGCAAATAGCCGGGATTCAGTCAAGCGGATTCGCCCCGGCTGAAGCGCTGGACTGCGGCGATGCTTTCCAGGCTTTGGGCGAGCAACCGTTTCGCATCGGCCAGGAAACTTCGCCCCTCCTCGGTCAGAGAGACCCGGTTCTTGGACCGGTCCAGCAGGCGCACGCTGAGTTCCTCTTCCAGGTTGTGGATTTGGCGTGTGAGCGAAGTTGCAGGAAATGGCTTGCCGCTGCTCACAGGTGAGTTTCCACTGCCCGGTTGGCCGTGAGGCATCTCGGATGCTCCAGTCCGAACTTATTACCGCTTAACACAGGGAGTGTGGGACTCAGACTGGCACAGCGCCAGCTAAGGAGACACCCACATGCAGTCGCCAGAAGCTGCAATTGCTTCGGGTTGCGAAACTCAAATGAGTGGCATGTAACGAAAACGAAAGGGCAAGTGGTATGACCAAGAACAATGGGAATAACAATGCAGTCGTGGCGATCTATGGATCGCACGCTGCAGCGTGCTCCTAGAAAGACTCCAGACTATGGCGACGATCCAAGAACTAGACGACCTGACCAAATATATCCGCAGGATGCTGCCCGATCTCAAGCAACTCAGCAATATGCGCAACAATGAGACCGCCGGGGCAGTGGAATTCGACTGGCATGCTCGGCATTTCGTCGTGACCCCGGCGCTGGCTGTGTTCGAACTGAAGGGACAAACCTTGACCCTGACTTGTTCCTCAATCCTGATGCAGGCTGCGCTGCGCACAAAGGACAAGCATGCCAAAGTCGTCGGGGCGATCATTGAGTCGCTTCGGGCTGCCGAGGAAACCATGCGGGGAAAGCCGACGGAAGGATTGGCCTTGCTCGAAGCGGTGAAGCGTTCCTTGGTCAAGCTCATCGGAAAGCCGGATCTCAATCTGCGCGCTCCGTCCCGAGCCGCGCTGCGGCCCTAGGCCGACGCGACCTCAAATGGCTGCTCAAACCAGTCCAATGTCCGTCTTGCCAGAAGGACATCACGGTCCCGGCGCCGCTCCGGCTGGCCGTCCATTCCCGCGGAGCGTGGAATGATCCTGCGACGCTCCATCCACAGCTCCCGGAGGCGGCGCCAATTGTAACCGTTCAGGACAACCGCGAATTAACGCCAATGCACGCGAATGGATCGGTTGGAACTTCCCCGCCACCGGGGGTGGCGCTACCAATTCGCGTTGATTCGCGTCCATTAGCGGTTAACTTCCTGAATGGTTACTGCCAATTTCAGAACGCATCGCGAGTGAAACAAAGCAAAAGGGAATATGAATGCCCAAGAAATCATCGAAGAGATCAAAACTTTGCCGATGGAGGAGCGAAGAGCTGTGCTGAAGTTCTTAAGCGAAGACCTCAAAGAGGACACGCCGGAAAAACAAGCCGAAGATCGAAAATCGCTCAGGCGCTTAGGAGAAGTGTTCGGGCGAAAAGCCGGGGCAGGAAAAGGATAGTCCAGCAGCGCGAACGGTTCATGGACATTGATCGTCTCCCGATCCGATGAGAGGAGAGTGAAGTCGCGCAGGCCGCAGACTTGTGAACGGATCAAGAGTTGGGTGCGATGTCCCGTGCTTGATCGCTAACGGGCCGGTGCCTCTAAGTGGTGGTAGGCTGCGCGGGTCGCCAGGCGCTTGTCTTCCCGAGGGCCGCCCACTGTGAAATGGTAAAGGCTTTGGAATGCGTTGTCCGGAAGGCCCATCACTTCATGCACCGGATCGTCGAAGAAACATCCGATGCCAGTTGCTCTCACGCCCTGGGCTTCGGCCTCCAAGTAGAGGACCTGCCCGATCATACCGGTTTCCCAAAATAGATGGCGGTAACGATAGGGAGCGGCCTCAATCTCCTCCCGAAACCGCGCGATCATGCCCAACGAGAAAGCACCGTCCCCAGCAATGGACTGCCTGCAGCTTACCGACGTGGCGGTGCTGCGGAAGTCTCCGGCCTGGAGCAAATACAACGGCAGGGCGTCTTCTACTAGACGCCAGTGGAAGCGGCCATGGCACCTTCGCTGCAAAGCGGGCAAATCCCGTTCCGCTCGCAGCAGGAAATACAAGCCCGGTTCCAATCCCGTGACGCGGTGGACGAACAGGAGCAGATGCACGCACGGCACGGACAGTCCAAGATCGAACGGGGCGCACGCTTCACGTGGCAGGGTTTTGTCCAGCATGGCGCGAAACTGGTCTTTGCTGATGCCGGTGACCCCATCGAACGCCACCGCGCTTCTCCTTTGGCGGATGATTTGTGCAGCAGGGATTCCGGATTGCGCCGTCGGCGCGTAAAATGGCCGTGTTGTGTTAGTGCGTGTTTGAAAAGTGGGTTGCGCGGGCGACTCGCCCGCCCCGGTCGGCGACTCGCCGACCGGAACGGGGAGCTGGTGGCCAGGGAAAGGGTGCGTGGATATTGGCTGAGGACGCCGCACGATTCCGTCCGGCGAGTCGCCGGACGGCACAGGCCAGTGGCCTGTGCTACCCAGAGCCGGGGTCTCAAACACCCTCTTAAGCAAGCCGGGACCGCCTGGGGCAGCAAACGCCGCTTCCCCTGACTGGCGTTTTGCCGTTGCCTCCGCCACACGCGAAATGATCTCCCAATCGACATGTTCCTCGCTCAATCGGTTTGGCGTTCCTCGGAACTCCAGCCGTGAAAACTCGAGGGCGATATCGCGCGGCAAATCCTGCGGAATCCGCGACTCTCCGCTGCTGTGGACGAAACACAGCAGCTCCGGATATTCGAACTCGAGCTCCGGCCACTGGGTTTGATCGAAGCCCAACAACCCCGCAATCTCCTCGTCTGACACGGCGTTCAGCCAGGTGACTTGCCAGCCGAGCAGATTGGCTGAGAAGCTGAGAGCCGCCAAGGCATGTCCAACGTCGTGCTGGCAGTAGCGAAAGGCCCGTTCACCATATTTCCATGCTTCCCGCCAAACGATGCTGGTCAAGGCAACGAGGAACCCATCCGTGTGAAAATGCTCTCGGATTTGCCGCCAGAGCGTTTCGGGCACTTCGGCTCTGGGTTCCAGGGCGTGCAGATAAGGGCTGTAATGAAAAACGCCCGCGGTGACTCCGGGCAGCCTGCCTGCCGCCTGCCTGTGCCGCCACGGCAGACAGGCGACGGCCGCGGCGCAGGCGGGCGCCGGCAAGACCAGGTAGGCTTCGGTCGGATGCAGATTGCCGCTGGAAGGATTCATCCGCAAAGCCCACGTACTTCCAGGGATGGATTTCCAGGCCGAGAGCCCGAGCGATAACTCAAGAAAGGCGCCGATGGTTTCGCGGGTAAAATCCTGGAAGGCGTTGCGGCTCCTTCCGTACAAAGCCAGGTGCTCGCTCGCCGGGTCTTTTTGCAGCAACGGAAGCCTCACTGCGGTCACTCCTTCATAGAAGCGGAATGGATTGGGCTGATTGGCCCAGTCCAGGAACCCGAGGGACCTCGCATAGCGATGAAAATGATGCTTGGTCTGCTCGTGATAAAGCAGGGTCTCTGTGACTGCGGAAGCGATCTCAGTTTTCATTCATCGGGTAGCAATGTCCTAATTTGACGGCAGGATTGCGCCCGCGCAAGGCAACTTCCGCTCACTTTGTCTTTCCCTTGCAGACCGTGCTGTGCTTGGCGTGCTGCGCCAAATTCGCCGAATACTCTGCGGCGTGGTGAAACTCTGGGAACAAACTAATCCGCTCGTCGACAACGCACCCTCGGCATCTGCTCCACGCTTGATTCATTACCTCTTACCTGTGTTAGATAACTGCTGCGGATGAACCTGACCGACTATCACGCGAAATATTTCGCGCATGAACTGACGAAGCGCTGTTCGTCGGACAGCATGGAGAAGCTCGCGGGCGCAGTGGCCGGGGCGCAAGTGGACCTGAACCCCCATCAGGTGGACGCAGCGCTCTTTGCTTTCAACTCGCCGCTCTCCAAAGGCGCTTTGCTGGCGGATGAAGTCGGATTGGGCAAGACCATTGAGGCGGGGATCGTGATTTCGCAGCGATGGGCCGAGCGCAAGCGGCGGATTCTCATCATCGTGCCGTCCAATCTTCGCAAGCAGTGGTATCAGGAGTTGGCGGAGAAATTCTTCCTGCCTTGCCAGCTTCTCGAAACGAAGTCTTACAACGCCGCGATCCGGCAGGGGGACTTCCGTCCATTCGAAATTAAGGACCACATCGTCCTATGCTCCTACCAGTTCGCGCGCAAGCAGGCTGCCGACGTAGCGAACACACCTTGGGATCTCGTTGTCATTGACGAGGCACACCGGCTGCGCAACGTCTATAAACCCACGAACATCATCGCCAATACGCTCAAGCAGGCGCTCAAAAACGTGCCTACGCTCCTGCTCACGGCGACTCCTCTGCAAAACTCGCTCCTCGAACTATTCGGTCTGGTGAGCTTTATTGACGAGCACGCCTTCGGCGACCTCAAGAGCTTCCGGGAGCAGTTCGCCAATCTTAGCCAGGAGCAGGTCTTCAAAACCCTGAAGGGCCGGCTTAAACCTATTTGCCACCGAACGCTCCGAAGACAGGTCACGGCTTACGTTCCCTTCACGAAGCGGCATCCAATTCTAGAGGAATTCACTCCAGAAGAAAGCGAAGATCGCCTATACGAACTGGTTTCCGAATACCTCCGGCGACCCAACCTCCAGGCGCTTCCTTCCGGACAGCGCTCGCTCATGACGCTGGTGTTGCGGAAACTGCTCGCCTCTTCGACCTTTGCCATCGCCGGAGCGCTCACGTCCATCTCGGAACGCCTCAAGGCGAAGATCAAAAAACAAGAGCCAGTCGAACCGCTCGAAGAGGAACTGGATAAGGATTACGAGGCGCTGGACGAAACTGCCGAGGAATGGAGCGAGGACGAACCGGCTGAACCAATCTCTGATGCCGACCGCGCTGCCATCGAAGCTGAAATTGCGGACCTCGACTAGTTCGCCAGGCTGGCCACATCCATCGAACAAAACGCCAAAGGCAAGGCGTTGGTCAAAGCGCTGGCGGTTGCCTTCAAGAAGGCGGTGGAACTCGGTGCGGTGGAAAAAGCCATCGTCTTCACCGAATCCCGCCGCACGCAAAACTATCTCCTTCGTGTGCTGGCTGACAGTCCGTTCAAGGATGGCATCGTCCTGTTCAACGGCTCGAACACCGACGACCGCTCAAAAGCGATTTATGCCGCGTGGCAGCAGAAGCACGCCGGCACCGATCGGGTGTCGGGTTCAAAGACGGCTGATATGCGTTCCGCGCTCGTGGATTATTTCCGCGAAGAGGGCCGCATCATGATTGCCACGGAAGCGGGCGCGGAGGGCATCAACCTTCAATTTTGCTCGCTCGTGGTGAATTACGACCTGCCGTGGAATCCGCAGCGCATCGAGCAGCGCATTGGCCGCTGCCATCGTTACGGGCAGAAGCACGATGTAGTGGTGGTGAATTTCCTCAACCTGAAAAACGCCGCCGACGAGCGCGTCTATCAACTCCTGTCCGAAAAATTCAAGTTGTTCGAGGGTGTCTTTGGTGCGAGCGACGAAGTCCTGGGCGCAATTGAAAGCGGCGTGGACTTCGAGAAACGCATCAATGACATCTACCAGCGCTGCCGCAAGCACGAGGAAATCAAAGTCGCCTTCGACCAGCTCCAGCTTGAATTGAGCCTGGAAATCAACGAGACCATGACGCAGACGCGCCGCAAGCTGCTGGAAAACTTCGACGACGAAGTCCGCGAAAAGCTCAAGGTCAACGATGAAACTTCCAAGGCGTTCCTCAATCGCTATGAGCGTTTACTTATGCGGCTCACCCGGCACGAGTTGGGCGGCCACGCCGAGTTTCCCGACGATTCGTCTTTCCGCCTGAACGCCTGTCCGTTTCCCGGCGACATTCCGCTTGGCCTCTATGAACTCCCGCGCCGCTCCGGTGAAGCGCATCTTTATCGCCTCGCGCATCCGCTCGCGGAGGCGATTGTTGCACAGGCCAAGAACCGCGAACTCGCCCCTGCCGAAGTCCGGTTTTCCTACAAGGAACACGAAGGAATCATCTCCACTTTGGAAGATTGGCGCGAACAATCGGGATGGCTGACGGTTTCGCTCTTCAGCGTTGAATCGCTTGACCAACAGGAGGACTACCTTTTTCTTGCCGCAACGACCGACACCGGCGCAGTGCTGGATGAGGAAACCGCAGCCCGGATGCTCTCGCTCCCCGGCAAGGTCTTTGGCCCGCTTGACCGCAAGCCGCCAGACGATCAACTCAATGCTCTGGTTGAAAAACGTAAGGCCGAGACCCAGCGCAACATTTCCGAGCGCAATGCGAAATTCTTCGAAGCGGAGGCGGACAAACTGGAAGGCTGGGCGGAAGACTTGAAGCTGGGCCTCGAACGCGAAATCAAGGATTTCGACCGCCAAATTCGGGAAGCCCGGCGCGCCGCAACAATCGCGCTGACGCTGGAGGAAAAGCTTGCCGGACAGAAACAAATCAAGGCGCTGGAGTCGCAGCGCAACGACAGGCGCCGCTCGCTCTTCGAAGCTCAGGACAAGGTGGACCAGCAACGGGAAGAACTGATTTTCATCATCGAAGGCAAGCTGCAGCAACGGAGTTCCTTGCAGGAACTGTTTGCCTTACGCTGGAGGCTGACATGAAGAACCATGTAAAAGCGGAAGGGGGCAATCTGTGAATTACGTCCAAGACCCAAAGAAACAGGTTGGCTATCTCCAGCAATGCCTGTCCAGCGACAAGAAGCCTCTCGGTCTTTTCCTTGGCGCCGGTTGCCCTATGTCAATCCGGTTGGATGCCGACAAAAAGGCGCCACTGATCCCCGACATAGCCGGAATCACCAAAATCGTCCGTGATGAGTTGGCGAACTGCGAGGACTGCGGACCGCTCCTCAAGACGGTCGAGGAACACTTCAAGAAAGACGGACGCGACAATACGACAGTGGAAGACATGCTCACCCATATCCGCGCGCTACGCGCCGTTGCGGGCAAGGACGACGTGCGCGGGCTCTCCGCTGAGAAACTCGACAAGCTGGATGACAAAATCTGCCAGTCCATCCACAAAGTCGCGGACAAGTCGCTCCCCAATACCGAGACGCCGTACCATTGCCTTGCGTCATGGGTGGATGCGGTGCGACGCGAAAATCCCGTCGAGATCTTCACGACCAACTACGACCTGCTGATGGAGCAGGCGTTCGAGGATTGCCGTGTGCCGTACTTCGACGGCTTCGCTGGGGTACGGAAGCCGTTCTTCGACCTCCGGGCGATGGAAGAGGACATGCTTCCGCCGCGGTGGGCACGTCTGTGGAAACTCCACGGTTCGATCAACTGGTATCAGGTGGCGGACAAGGGCGTGTTCCGCAGCACCACAACGGATGACGTCGGCGCCAAGCGCGTCATCCATCCGTCGCACCTGAAGTACCAGGAAAGCAGGCGCATGCCTTACCTCGCCATGATTGACCGTTTGCGGGCTTTCCTCAAACAGCCCACCGCCACGCTGGTTCTCTGCGGTTATTCCTTCCGCGACGAGCACATAAACGAGGTCATTGTGCAGGGGCTTGAATGCACCCAGACCGCCATTGCCTTTGCGTTGCTCTATGACGTGATCACCGAGTACCAGCAGGCCGTCCCTCTCGCCCGCAAGCGTTCGAACCTCAGCCTTCTTGCGCGGGACGGCGCGGTCATCAGCGGCCAGGAATCTCAATGGCCAGAGAAGGACGCGGAAGCCGTGTCGGCCGATGACGGCACGTGGGTGAAGTGGACGCCGGTTGGTCGGGCGAACGAAAACGGCAAACGGAAGCCCGAGCTCAAACTCGGGGACTTCGCTATATTTGGCCAGTTCCTCCAGGAACTGGTCGGCAACTTTCGAAAGCCGGTGGAGACGCCCAATGCCCAATAGCCCGACATATCTCGGAACCGTTCAAGACGTCCAGGGCGCGACCATCAGTGTCGCACTAGACAAGGATACGGTGTCCGGTCTGGCGTTCATTGACGGCCACGGCTATCGCATCGGCCAGATCGGGAGTTTCGTGCGCATCTCCATCGGCTTCACCGACCTCTTCGGAATCGTGTCGCAGGTCGGCGCTGGAGCCGTCCCCGAGGCGTTGGTCAAGGTCGAACCCTACGGTTACCGATGGATGAAAGTCCAACTCATCGGCGAAGGCCAGCGGGCAGGCGAGTTCAAACGCGGCATTTCACAGTACCCAACCATCGGCGACGAGGCGCATCTCGTAACCGAGCATGACTTAACCCGCATCTACGGCAGACCGGACGCACCCAACTTCGTCCGGGTCGGCAGCCTCGCGAGCACGGAATCCATACCGGCCTTGATTGACATTGACCGGCTGGTGACCCGGCACAGTGCCGTTTTGGGCACAACCGGAGCAGGCAAGTCCACAACAGTCGCGAATCTCCTCGCGTCGCTCTCCGAGCCGAGCCGGTACCCTTCGACGCGGATCATCGTCTTGGACATCCATGGCGAGTATTACGCTGCCCTGAGCGACCGGGCGACCCTTTTCCGAGTCAACGCGGATGAAAGCCGCGGCGAGAAGCCGCTATTCATCCCCTACTGGGCTTTGAGTTTTGATGAACTCTTGCGCGTAACGCCATTCCGTGGCCTGAACGATGCCGACCGCGCAGCCCTCGTCGAAAAAGTTAAGCAGTTGAAACTTGCCTCGCTTCAGACGCAACCGCGCAACGGAGTGACAGCCGACACCATGACGGTAGATACGCCCATTCCGTTTAGTATTCACCGGCTTTGGTACGAGCTCCACCGCTACGTTTGCTCCACGCACACGGCCCAGAGCGCCAACCAAAACACGGCCACGGAGGCCATTGAGAAGGACCCAATGGGGCAACCGATACTTGGCGACATCATGAAAGCGATCCCGCCTAAGTATTCTCCGATCACGCAAGGCGGCCCCAATCGCGTCTATCTGAGCGCCGCACCGCTCAACATCCGGCGGCAGATCATGGCCACGGAATCGCTTCTCCGCGACACGCGCTACGATTTCCTGTTCCGTCCTGGGCCGTGGTGCCCCAATCCGACGTTCCAAAAGCTTGACGGCCAACCGAAACAGGACCTCGACGCATTGCTGAAATCATGGGTCGGTGGCAACAAGCCCATTACCATACTCGACCTCTCCGGTGTACCAGTGTCCATCCTCATGGACCTTGTCGGCGTGGTCATCCGCCTCCTTTTCGACGCTCTGTTCTGGGCGCGCTATCTCCCCGAAGGCGGAAGAACACGGCCGCTTCTCTTCGTGCTCGAGGAGGCCCATGCGTACCTGAACTCCGGGAATGAGGGCGCGGCCTCGATAGCGGCCCGCCGAATCGTAAAGGAAGGCCGGAAATACGGTTTGGGCGCGATGATCGTGAGCCAGAGGCCCGCTGAGATTGACCCGACGATCCTTTCCCAATGCGGCACGACATTCGCCATGCGATTGGCTAACGCGTCCGACCGCTCACACGTGACAGGCACGGTCAGCGACAATCTCGAAGGTCTCTTCAATATGCTGCCCTCGCTGCGGACGGGTGAGGCGATCATCGTTGGCGAGGCTGTGCAGTTACCCTTGAGGGCTCTGATCGACGCCCCCGCCAAGAACCGCCGTCCAGACAGCCACGATCCGAAAATTTACGATCCGGATGCGAACGGCGGATGGAATAGAACCAAACACGCAGAGGACTACGCGAGAGTCTTGGAACACTGGCGGAGCGAGAACCCGCGAAGCGGAAACACCCCTGGGAGCTAGCGCATGATCAGAACGACAGTCAACTCCTCCAACGTCGCGGAAGTCGGGTACGAGGCGGCCACAATGACACTCGAAGTGGCCTTTTGTAACGGCACTGTCTATCAGTATTTCGACGTTCCTGAAGCTGTGTACAAAGAGCTCATGCGTGCAGAGTCCATTGGAAAGTTTCTGAACGCGCACATCAAGAACAGCTACCGTTACGCAAAAGCGTGAAGGGCATTGCCAATCACAAACAAAAACTGGAACTGACGTGGAACGGAAGGGAAGACCATCCCAGGGGCTTGCTCGCCGCCGCCTCAGCCGAATCCGGGCAAAAAAAGAGGGCGACCCTTTCCGATCACCCAATCGCAATTGCGAGAAGTTGCATGACAACCTACCGGCATCGCCCGAAGAACCAACATCATGTTCAACAGCGAAAAAAGATGCAATCAGGCCAGCCGGTCGGCTAGGCTTGGACGTAGTGTTTATGCTAATTCGAAAGGTTCATATTGAAAATTTCAAGCGGTGGGAAGTGCTTGACGCTGTTCTGAAGCCCCTTGATTGCTTGGTTGGACCGAATAATAGCGGCAAGACTACTCTCCTCCAAGCTCTGGCTCTCTTTGATTTTGGTGTTCACCACTGCCTCAGCGGAAAGAACGGTGGACTTGAAATCAAAGGCCGCTCGATTTCTCCGGAAGACTTTTACGTCATCCCATGTGCGAATCCCGTTGACCTCTGGACGAATCGCAAGACGCAGGCCGCGAGCAAACACAAGATCATCAAGATTCTGGTCACTTTTGAGAATGCACTGGAAGCCACCGTTTCCGTTGACCTGACCTACAATCGCTTTGGCGTTTCATTGTCCTGTTCCGATGATTCGCCGGATGCGCTCCAGAGTCTCCGGCAACTGCGCACCTCCTACCTGCCCGTTTTCTCCACATTTCTAACCCAGGAGGAACGCAAGACGCCAGCGGTCATCGAAGACGCTCTGGCGCGTGGCCGCGTCAACAGCGTTATTCGCAACCTCTTGCTCAACCTTAAACGGGAAAACCGCCAGCACCTCCTGCTCGAAGTGCTCCGGCGCATCTTCCCGAACCTCGCCGAAATCAACATCGAGTTCGATGAAGCGAACGACCGTTATATCTCTTTCACCTATCTCGAAAAGGGCCGCCCCAAGGAGTTCGACGTGTTCATGGCCGGCAGCGGCTTCCAGCAATTCGTGTATCTCTTCGGCTTTATTCATCTGCGCCAGCCGACCGTCATCCTGTTTGACGAACCCGACGCCCACCTCCACGGCTCGCTTCAGCATGCCCTCCTCTCCGAGCTTCAACATCTTGTCGCCAACGGATGCCAGATTCTTTTTGCCACTCACTCGCGCGAGATGATTACGCGCATCGACCCGTCGAATATTCTTTCCATTGAGGATGCCGGGGCCAAACGCCTCGCACTGGCCTTCGATGTCTATGACACCCTCGACAGCCTCGGCTCGGTGGATCCCACTCAACTCGCCACCATCCAAGCCTACCGACGCGTGCTGGTCGTGGAGAACCAGTCCGATTGGGACTTGCTCTCCATCTTTTGCGAGAAATGTCTCCCGCCTGAAGTCTGGCCCGAAGTGCAGCGTCGCCTGGCGGTTTGCTATGCTCGCGGCAATCCGTGGAAACAGGACGTGGACCGGCTGCGCCACCAACTCCAGCAGATGATTGCTGTCCAAGGCGCCAGCCTGGAACTTTTCGTCGTGGCTGACCGTGATTACCACCCCGATCTTTCGGTACTCCGCGCGGGACTGCCAGCCACCAACATTCTCTGGCACGTCTGGGAGCGGGCGGAAATCGAAAACTATCTTCTTAACTCCGACGGTATCGTCCGCGTCATGCACAAGCCGGAGAACCAGATGACGCTCGACGAAGGCGCGTTGCGCTCCGAAATGGATCGGCTTATTGAACAGTCTAAGAACGCCGCCAACGACCGCCTCGTCAAAGCCTTCGATGAACTCCGCCGCAAGCTTGGCGAGCACTGGGATCCTGTCACGCTTTCCCGCAAAGCGAGGGAATATGTGCAAGCGCATTGGGATGCCGATCGGATTGCCCTGGCCGACGCCAAGGAAATAGTTCTGCCCGGCATAAAGCGATGGCTCCAGGCTCAACACCACGGTCAGTTTTCCGACCGTTCCTTGGCCGAGGCGCTCACGCCGCAGGATCTCGCGCCGGAAATCCACGATGTCACCCGTGCGCTGGCACGCTTCGCTGGGGTCTCCCTGCCGAGTACCTGAGAGTGTCAAACGACATCTCTGCACTGCAATAGCTGAGCTCTTTGCGTTCTTTGCGGTTATATCAACATGACGAAGAAGCAAAAGTTGGAACTAACGTGGATCGGGAAGGAGAACCGGCCCAGGCTCGAACCGCGCATTTTGCTGGAAGACCCGGAAAAGTCGTATCATGCGGCGCACCGGGTGACGGAACGCGACCGGTTCGATAACCGCCTCATCTTCGGTGACAATCTCCTCGCCCTCAAAGCGCTCGAACAGGAGTTCTCCGGCAAGATCAAGTGCATCTTCATTGACCCGCCTTACAACACCGGCAGCGCGTTCAGTCACTACGACGATGGAATCGAGCACTCGATCTGGTTGTCCTTGATGCGTGACCGTCTCGATCTTCTTCGGAAAATGCTCTCAGAGGATGGAGCGATATGGATCACCATTGATGACAACGAGTGCCATTATTTGAAAATCCTCTGCGACGAGGTTTTTGGACGTCAGAACTTTGTCGCAAACGTGATCTGGGAAAAGAAATCCTCCTCTCAATCAAATGCTACTTGGCTATCGGATTCGCACGACCATGTTTTGGTGTTCGCGAAAAACAAAGACATTTGGCGACCAGCCAAGCTTGAGAGAACGAGCGAGCAAAATGCGATTTACAAGCAATCCGATGAGCACGATGGAATTGATGCTTCCGGTCGGAAGTACGGGCGCGGACCTTGGTTTCCTGGCGACTTCACAATTAGTCTTACCACAGGACAGCGCGGCAAGCAGTTCGCAAAAACGGGAGTTTCTTTTAATCTGTACACCATCACCACACCATCGGGCCGCGAAGTGTTGCCGGCCAAGGGCAGGTGCTGGGCCTACACGAAGGAATCTTTCGAGCGCCTCAAGGCAGAGAAGCGCGTGCATTTCGGAAAAGATGGCAGTAGTAAGCCGACAATTAAACGCTTTCTGTCAGAGATTGAAGATCAAGGAGTCGTATGTCCAACGGTCTGGCACTATTCGGACGTTGGAGAGAACAGAATCGCAGCCGTTGAAGTGAAAGCATTTAATGAGAGCGATCCATTTTCAGCGCCCAAGCCTGAACTTCTTCTAAAGCGGATTCTTCAGCTTTCAACCGAGCCCGGCGACTGGGTGTTGGACTCCTTCGCCGGTTCGGGCACGACGGGCGCGGTGGCGCACAAGATGGGGCGGCGCTGGATCATGGTGGAGTTGGGCGAGCATTGTCACACACACATCATTCCCCGGCTCAAGAAGGTCGTGGATGGCGCGGACTCCGGCGGCATCACGGAGGCGGTGGGCTGGAAGGGCGGCGGCGGTTTCCGCTATTACCGGCTCGCGCCGTCGCTGTTGGAGAAGGACAAGTGGGGCAATTGGGTCATCAGCAAGGAATTCAACGCCGCCATGCTGGCCGAGGCGGTGTGCAAGCTGGAGGGTTTTACATACTCGCCGAGCGACACGGTCTATTGGCAGCACGGCCATTCCACGGAGCGGGATTTTCTCTACGTCACCACGGCCAACCTGAATCACGAACAGCTTCAAGCCTTGAGCGATGAGGTCGGCGCGGAGCGCAGCCTGTTGGTGGTTTGCTCCGCCTTTCGCGGTCGTAAGGAGGGCTACGCAAATCTGACGGTGAAGAAGATTCCCAAGGCTGTGCTCACGCGCTGCGAGTGGGGCCATGATGATTATTCGTTGCAAGTAGAGAACCTACCCAAAGCGCCGCCCAAGCCGGGGCAGCAGGAAATGGCGCTGGTGTAGCCGCGTATGTTGCCACCGTTCAACGAACACGGCCTGCTCCCCGCCGGCGTTCACGATTGTCCGCTTGAGGAAGTCGAAGCTCGCTTCGGAAGTTTTCAGCGGAGCGACCGCCGGCCGCAGTTGTGGGCGAAGTTCCGAGACTTCCTCCACGAGGCAAAGGCCACGGGGTTAGTCGCCGCAGTGCTTCTCAATGGCAGCTTTGTCACTGCGAAGCCCGACCCCAATGACATTGACCTGATTTTGGTTGTCGCGGCGACGCATGATTTTACGCGGGACCTTTCCGCCGCCGAATACAACGTCCTCTCGGCGCAACGGGTCAAACAACGGCACCGGCTGGACGTGCTGGTAGCGCTTGAAAACTCGGATCAGTACCGACGTTATTTGAGGCTATTTGAACAGGTGCGATTGGAACCGGACCAAATCAAAGGCATAATAAGAATCAAGTTATGATCCAAACTGAAGCTCAACTCCGTCAGGCCATCGAACAGATGGAAAGTCTTTGCCAGGCCATCAACTCGCTGAGAGCGGAAGTTTTTCCTAAAAATCCGCGTAATTTCGCGGTCCTGGCGGAAGGTCCGCTGGAGCAAATCCGCCAGTTGGAAAAACAGATCGACGCATACTTGCGGCACCTGGAGGAAATGCCAGCGTGAGGCTGGTTCCCGCGCCTGCTGCCGCACCGCGAACAGAATGTCGGCGCTAAACCTGACATGAACCGCCACGTCAACGCCATCGCCGGACGCCTGAGTCTGCGTCCGCCGCAGCGTCATTCGCTTGAGTTGCTCGACCGCCTCACGGAGATCGTTCCGCCGAATAAGGACGCGGACTTGGCGGCGGCGTTGGAGATTATTCGCAGTGAGTTCCCGACGGTCACCGACTTCGAGCGCGATTTTCCGTCGCTCTGCTTCGCGCTGGCGACGGGCGTGGGCAAGACACGATTGATGGGTGCGTTCATCAGTTACCTGCACTTGGCGCATGGGATGAACAATTTCTTCGTCCTCGCGCCGAACCTGACGATTTACAACAAGCTGATCGCGGACTTTTCCGAACGAACCAGCGCCAAGTATGTTTTCCAGGGCATTGGGGAATTTGCCGTGGAGCCACCTGAGATTATCACGGGCGATACTTACGAGTCGAAGGCGGGCACGCTGTTTGACCAGTTCCTTCGCTGCAAGGTAAACATTTTCAACATCTCAAAGATCAATTCAGAGGTGCGCGGTGGGAGATCTCCGCGCATCAAACGGCTTTCGGAATACATCGGGGAGAGCTATTTCGATTACCTTGCGGGATTGAAGGACCTCGTTCTCATCATGGACGAGTCGCATCGCTACCGAGCGTCGTCGGGCGTGCGGGCGATCAATGAATTGAAGCCGGTGCTTGGTTTGGAACTGACGGCGACGCCGTTTGTCGAAGGACCCAAGGGAGCGGTGGCGTTCAAGAATGTCATTTACGATTACCCGCTGGCGAAGGCAATGGAAGACGGTTTCGTCAAAGAACCCGCCGTGGCGACGCAGAAGAATTTTGACCCGAACCGGTTTTCTGCCGCCGAGATTGAGAAGATCAAACTGGAGGACGGCATTCGCTTGCATGAAAACGTGAAGGTTCATCTGGAAACCTACGCGCGGCAAACCAGCCAGCAAATCGTGAAGCCGTTCGTGCTCGTCATCGCACGAGACACAACGCACGCGGGCGAGTTGCTCAATCTCATCAAGTCGGACGGTTTCTTTGAGGGGCGCTACAAGGAAAAGGTCATCCAAGTGGATTCCAGCAAGACGGGTGCGGAGGAAGAAGAGATGATTGAGCGGCTGCTGAAGGTGGAGCACACGGATGAGCCGACGGAAATCGTCATTCACGTCAACATGCTCAAGGAAGGTTGGGACGTGACGAACCTCTACACGATTGTTCCGTTGCGGGCGGCCAATGCCCGCATCCTGATCGAGCAGTCCATCGGGCGCGGCCTGCGTTTGCCGTACGGCAAGCGAACGGGCGTTGATGCCGTGGACACGCTGAACATCGTGGCGCACGACAAGTTTCAGGAGATCATTGACGAAGCGAACAAGCCGGATTCGGCGATTCGTTTGAAGAAGCTGATTCTCGATCCGCGCACAGATTTGCAAAAGATTGCAACCGTTGTTTCGAGCGCGGGTGTGCTGGCGCAGCTTGGCGGGCAGTCGTTTGAGTCGAGTTCACCAGCGCTCACGCAATCGGCGGCAAGCGCAGCGAAACCGATCTTTGCGACCGAAGCCGAACAGAGAGTAGCGCAACTCACGTATCAGGTGATTCAGCAGTATGAGCATCTGCCGAGTTCGAATCTGCTTCTGAAAGAGGATGTGCAGAAGTGGATTGTGACGGCGGTTGAGGCGGCATTGACTCCGAGCCAGCAGGAGTTTGAGGGCGTCATGGAGAAGTCGGACGTGGCGGCAGTTGTCGCGAAAACCACTTCAGCGGTGCTGAAGCAAACCATTGATATTCCCCGGATTCTCGTTGTGCCCAAGGGCGAAGTGACGAGCGGGTTCAATGCGTTCAAGCTGTCCCTGACCAACATCAATTATCAGCCGGTGGAGCGGGACATCTTGATTCAATACCTCGTTGACCATCGGCAAGAAACGCTGGCTTCGGCAGGGAGCGGGCAGACTGAGTTGCGACTGGAAAACTATCTGGTGCGGGCGCTTGTTGATTTTGATGACGTGTCATACGACAACCACGCCGATTTGCTTTATGATCTGGCGGGGCAGATGGTCGCGCACGTGAACTCCTATTTGAAGGACGCGGGAGAAGTGGCGAACGTGCTTCAGTATTACCACCGGCAGCTTGCGGGGTTGATTCATGCTCAGATGCAGGAGCATCACTGGGAGAAAGTAACGGGCCACGATGTTGTCGTAAGCAAAGGCTTCACCTCGCTCAAGCCGCTCGCCTTCACCGCCCTGGCGGACGAACCAGTTTATGATTTCCGTGTGCCCGTGGCGGACAAAACGAAGATTTCACAGATGATTTTTGGCGGGTTCAAGAAGTGCCTCTATCCGGTGCAAAAATTTCAGTCGGACACCGAGCGCGTTCTTTCGGTGATTCTCGACCGCGAAGGAGAAAAATGGTTTAAGCCCGGCAGAGGTCAATTTCAAATTTTCTACAAATGGGTTGCCGACCAGCGCGAATATCAGCCGGACTTTGTCGTAGAAACGGGGAAGTGCATCTACATGCTCGAACCGAAAATGCGGAAGGAAATGGAAGACCCCGAAGTGGTAGCCAAGAAAGATTCAGCGGTTCGTTGGTGTCAGCACGCGACGGAGCACTCAGCCAAGAACAGCGGCAAGCCGTGGAAGTATCTACTGATTCCGCACGACGCCATCGCGGAGAACATGAGCATCGTCGGATTGGCGGCGCAGTTTGCTGTAGCTTGAGGCCGAATTTTTTAGTGGAAGTACGTAGCGCTGCCATCCGGCAAATCGTCTCGCGCGAGCGGTTCAAATCGGTTTTGGTGAAGGTGACCGTCCCGGCCAGTTCATTGTTTTTGACGGTGTTGGCGTAGGACAACACGGCGGAGGCACTTTCAAAAGCCTTGTCGCACAGCGCGGTTTTGAGCCGTTGTTTGTCGAGGGTGATGCCTCCGGTCTGCCCGGCCTGGGCTTGTGCGGCGGCGCGAATGTTCTGGATGCGCACGCCCAAATCCCCCAAGCCGGTCACAAAGGCCGGAATGGTGGCGATGACGGTTGGGTAGCGGCTCAACTAATGCCGGGGGGACACGTTGGCTTCTATGGCCTGGAGCACGCCATCCCAGAAACGGATTCGGGCGTTGATGGCGTCGCAAGCGGCCGCTTCTGCTTCTGCCTGCCGCACCGGATGGCTGCCACAAAGCTCGTTCAGCAACGACGTGGTGAGCGGGCCGTGAGAATCCTCATCCATTTGGATGTGACGCTGCAGGTAATAAAAGAACGCCGGCGCTTGTTGCTCCGTGATGTTCATGCGCTCCAGGAGGGCCCGGAACATCAATGGAATGATATGTTCCCTGCCGAACGCAAATGCAGCAGCAACGACGTGGGCTTTTCCAGTCTCAATGAACCCAAAGCTGGTGCGCATGAACTCGAGGCACGGCTGAGGCGGGATGCCGGAAGCAAAAGCGGAATTCAGCCCGCTTCTTTTGACCACGGAAATAAACTCGAGCGCCGGAGTCGGGTCAGCCTGCACCTCACGCATGGCCTCGCAATAAAGGTCGAAGTGGCTGACATACCTTTTCTGGCCCTCCCTGGTGGGCGGACCTTCATCGGATTCCTCGCCCAGCACAATTTCGTTTACGAAACGCCCCAGCGACACATGCGCTGAAGGCTGCCATGGCCACGTGGCAGGAGCGATGATGTGCTGGAGGTACTTCAGCAAAGACATGAAATCCCAAACGCTGTAAACATGGTGATGCATGAACACCCGCAGGGATGACAGATTACTTACAGCGTCGTAAACCGGGTGCTTCAGGAGTCTCTGCTGCAACGCTTCGATTTGGCTCAGATTCAAGCTGCTCTTCATAAAGCGGCAGGCACAGACAGTTGCGTCGCAACTGCGCGCTAGAGCAACTCGGCGATCAGCGCTTGCGCCTGCTCGTTCGGGATGCCGAGCTTGCGGAAGGCGAGTGGACCCTGGCCGTCGTGGAGCACGGGTTCCTGGTCTTCGAGCGTGGGCAGGTCGGTGCGGCGCCAGAACAGGCCGATGGGGATTTCCTCGCCCCATTGAAAGCCCCGGTCGATGGCTTGGTGGAGATCAGAGGGGTCGTGGCCCGATTCCTCAAGGATTTTCACGCGCGGTTTGAACCATTGATAGGTGTTGTCCTTGTTGTAGGTGACGCACGGACTGAAGACATCGACGAGGGAGAAGCCTTTGTGCTGGATCGCGCCCTTGATCATTTCGATCATGTGCTTTTGTTGGCCGCTGAAGGCGCGCGCGACGTAGGTCGCGCCGCCGACAATGGCCATGGGAATCGGGTTGATCGGGTTCTCCACGCTGCCGTGCGGAGTGCTCTTGGTTTTCATCCCTTTCACGCTCGTGGGGGAGACCTGGCCGGTGGTGAGGCCGTAAATCTGGTTGTCCATGACGATGTAGGTGAGGTCGAGGTTGCGGCGCATGGTGTGGACGAAATGATTTCCCCCGATGCCATAACCGTCGCCGTCGCCGCCGGTGCAGATGACTTTCAGTTCGTGATGGCCGAGCTTGGCACCAGTGGCGACCGCGAGCGAGCGCCCGTGCAGCGTGTGCAGGCCGTACGTGTTGATAAAGCCCGGCAGGTTCGAGGAACAGCCGATGCCGCTGACCACCAGCACCTGGTGCGGCTTGAGGCCCAGCTCGTACAACGCCGTTTGCAACGCGGCCAGCACGGAGAAGTCGCCGCAGCCGGGGCACCAATCGGGGTCGATCCTACCCTTGTAAGTGTCCTTGGTGAGCTGCCCCGGCGGCGTGGCCGGAGCGAAGGATGGTGCGGTAACGATGGCAGCGCTCATAGTATTTCTTCAGGCTAAAACTTCGTGGACAGGGACCGAGATCCGGGTCTGGCCGGCCAATTGTTCTTTGGCCGCTTCGACGATGTGGTGCGGCATGAACGGTTCCCCGTCGTACTTGCGGATGTGACCGTGCGCGCCGAAGCCGGTTTCAGAGCGGAGATAACGCGCGAACTGGCCGCTATGATTATTCTCCACGATGATGACTTTCTGGCTCCGCGAAAGGATGCGGCTGACTTCCGCAGCGTGGAACGGAACAATCCACTTGATGGGAAGTTGATTGGCCACGATACCTTCCTCGCCGGCCAGTTTCTCCACGGCCTCGCGAATCACGCCGTGCGTCGAACCCCAGCCGACCAGTGTGACGGCGGCATTCTCAGGGCCGACGAGTTTCGGGGGCGCGATGTCATTGACAGCGGTCTGCATCTTGCGCGCCCGCTTCTCGACCATCTTTTGGCGCTTGTGCGGGTTGGTGAATTCGTCGCTGATGAGCGTGCCGTCTTCGTCGTGCTCGTCCGTCGCGGCCACGAAGATGTGTCCGGGCACACCCGGCACGGCGCGCGGCGAGATACCGCTTTCGGTGTTCCTGTAGCGCCAGTAGGCATGGTCATTGTAGCCGCTGCCGAGTCTGATGTCTTCACCGTCACTGTTCGGCAGAATGAGCTGGCCGCGGTCAATCTTCACGTGGAAGTCGAGGTCGCTGGGATCGATGCTCGACGTGCCTTCGGAAATCAGCAGGTCAGAGAGAACAAGGCCCGGGCACTGATATTTGTCGGAAAGGTTAAACAGCTCCGGGATCGTTTTGAACAAGTCCAACTGGTCCGACGGTGCGACGACAAGGCGCGGGTAATCACCTTGCCCCGCGCCGAGCACCTGCCACAGATCGCCTTGCTCGGTCTTCGTTGGAATGCCGGTGGCCGGGCCGCCACGCTGCACATCGACGCAAACGACCGGCGTTTCAATCATGCCGGCCATGCCGATGGCCTCGGTCATGAGCGCGAAGCCGCCGCCAGAGGTCGCGCACATCGCCCGGCAGCCCGTGTGGGCTGCGCCGATAACCATGTTCATCACGCCGATTTCGTCTTCCACCTGGCGGACCATGATGCCGAGTTGTCGCGCGTGCGCCGCCATCCACATGAGCACGCCGGTGGAGGGACTCATGGGATATGCCGCGTAAAACTTGATGCCAGCCGCCACGCCGCCCATCGCGATGGCCTGGTTGCCGGTGATGACCCCAAGCGGCTTCGGCCCGCGTGGCGCTTTCCACGGAAACGCTTGGAAGTGATGCGCCGCGTAATCGTAACCGGCCCGCGCGATGGCGATGTTCTCCGCCACGACCGTGTCGCCCTTCTTCTTGAACTGCCGCTTGACCACGGCTTCGAGCGATTCAGATTCGATGCCCAACAGTTGCAGCGTGGCGCCGAGCGCAGCGGTGTTGGCGGCGAGCTTGTTGCCCTTGGTCAATTCCTTGATCGGCATCGGGCAAAGCTTCACTCCCTCAGCCGCCTGCCCGGGCTTGATTTTCTCGTGGTCGTAGATGGCGCAAGCCCCCACCTTCAACAAACGGAGATGACGATCCATCGCGTCCTGATTGAGCGGGATGAACACATCAATCTTGTCACCCATGTTGCGCACCGGCGCGTCACTGGCGCGGATGGTGAGGAAAGTATGCCCACCCCGGATAATGGACTGGTAGGCGTTGTAGGCGTTGAGATGCAGGCCGCGCCGCGCAAAGATGCGGGCCAGGATGTCTCCCGTGGAGGCGATGCCTTGCCCGTTCTCGCCACCGATTCCGACTGCGAAGTCAATTGTAGCCATAATGCAAGGTTTGGATGGTTTATTCGATTCCCGGTGATTTCGGCGGCTGCCACACGTTTGGATTGCTCGGCGGCACCAGATCATGTTCGCCGAACTCGGGCACGGGAAATTCGCTCGGCGCGTCGGGAACAAGATGGCGCGGGCGGCTTGTGCCAGCCAGCTTCTGTTCGTCGATCTTGCGCTGCAAGGTCATGAAGGCGTGGATAAGCGCTTCGGGTCGCGGCGGGCAGCCCGGAATGTGCACGTCCACCGGGATGTATCGGTCAATGCCCTTGAGCACGTTGTAGCCCTGCTTGAACGGCCCGCCGGAGATGGCACACGCGCCCATCGCGATGACGTATTTCGGCTCCGCCATCTGGTTGTAGAGGCGCACCACCTGCGGGGCCATTTTCTTGGTCACCGTGCCAGCCACGATCATCAGGTCGGCCTGCCGCGGCGAGGCACGAAAGACCTCAGCTCCGAAGCGAGCGAGATCGTAACGCGCCATGGCGGTAGCGATCATCTCGATAGCGCAGCAGGCGAGGCCGAAGTTCAATGGCCAGACGGAGTTCTTTCGGCCCCAGTTGTAGAGTTCTTCCAAGGTCGTCGTAAAGATGCCCTGCTTGCTCAACTCGCTTCGCAGTCCTTCGTCCATCACAGTTTCTCCAGGTGGCTCTTTTCCATCGTTCGTTGGTTCCTGACGGAGAGCTCGCTTGGCGAAATACTTTTGAATCTCGCGCAACGTTGGCCCGGAAGGATCGTCTTCTTCATTGTCTGGCGAATGGGCTAAATCTCGATTTTCACATCGCCGCCCTCGATCACGACCCGAAAGCTCGGAACTCCCTGCGTCGCGGGCGGCCCCAAGGCGGTGCCCGTTTTCAGATCGAAATCCGCGCCATGCCATGGGCAGGTGACGGCCGTTCCTGCGACCGACCCTTCCGAGAGCGGCCCGCCGCGATGAGTGCAGGTGTCGCCAATGGCATAGAAAGTTCCTTCCACGTTGAACAGGGCGATTCTTTGGCCTTCCAGATCGAAGGCAGCGGCCTCGCCAGGCGGCACGTCCTTGGCTGCCGCGATTTTGATGAGCTTTGGCATAATGCTTGGGTCGGTTCGACGGTTGCTGAACGAGCCGGAGCCTCTGGCTCCTGTCGGGCATTATTATTCATGGTGATGCGCGTCACAGGCCTGATTGGTCGGCGCGTCGGCGACGGCGGTGGTCGCCTGCACCAGTCCTGCTTTGATCAGGTAGGCTTCCACTTCGTCCCCGCTGACATCGGCCAGCATGTGCCCGTTGATTTCGACACAGGGCGAAAGGCTTTGCCCGCTCTTCTCAATCATCTCCGCGTAGAGTGACGGCTTGTTGATGATGTCGCGATCTGCGAATGCCAGATTGTATTTGCGCATGATAGCGCGCACGCCCTGGCTCCAACCGCAGGAGGGTTTCAAGTAGGCGATGATTTTTGGTGGGTTCATTGACGTTTTGCGTTTTGTTTTGTTTTTTTGGTTGAGGTCGCTCGGAACCTTGTGGTTTCCTCGCGCCGGTAAATTGGTCTCGCAAACGAGCCGGCTCGGAATCCGCCCGGCCCTTCCCACGGTTGAAGCCCAAGGCGCTTGTCCGCGACGAAGTCGCCCTGCCACACCACTTCATTCCATTTCAAACGCCGAAAGCGTTTCGGAACACTGGCTCTCGCGGGTGCTTCTGGTTCACCCGTTCGCTGCCTTGGTTTGGCTGCGCAGTTCATTATCCTGGTTCGATCACGCTTGGCCTTCGCCGTTTGTTCCGATCGCTTCGACCGGGCATCCCTCCATCGCCTCCCGGCATTGGGCTTCTTCCTCCGGCGTGGTGGGTTGTTTAAAAACGTAGGAATAACCGCCGTCGTCGCTACGCGTGAAATTGGCCGGTGCGGTTTCCCGGCACAGATCGCAGTCGATGCACTGGTTATCGACGTAAAATTTTCCGGCGACGTTTTCCGCGTATTTATTCGCAATGTCGGCCATAAGCTCTCGTTCGTCTCTTGCACTCGGGCTCAGGTCATCTCAGCCGGCTCGGCGTCGCATGCCCGACTTTCGAAAGCACTTTCTTATGAAAGAATAGGCGGCCCAGTTGTGTTCGGCAAGCGGTTTGCAAAAGTTGTTTCTTTAGAAAGAAATCGCTGATGCGGCTGGCCTTCCGAACAGGTTTGCCGTAAGCTCACCCGCATGAAGAAACGCGGTGCTGTCCGCAAGAAATCACCGCTGGTTCCGAATCGGCAGGCGATCCCGCGTCTGCTCAAGCAGCAGGGGCCGAGCGATTCGGAATCCCTGGCTGCCCAACTGGGCATTTCAGCCATGGCCGTCCGCCAACACCTCTACGCCCTGCGCGCCAAGGGACTGGTGACCTACCAGGAAGAGCAACGCCCAATCGGGCGGCCCGCCAAGATGTGGTGCCTGACGCCGGCCGCCGGGTCCCATTTTCCCGACGCTCATGCGGGCTTGACCGTGAATTTGCTGAACGCGGCCGACCAGACCTTCGGCGGAGAGGGCGTCCAGCGTTTGGTGACCCGATGCGCCCAACGGCAGATTGCGGACTACCGCTCACGCATCCCCGTGCGCTCCTCTCTCCGAGCGCGCTTGGAGGCGCTGGTTTCAATCCGCAACGAAGAAGGCTTCATGGCCGAAGTGCAGCGCCAGCCTGACGGTTCGTTCCTGCTGATCGAGAACCACTGCCCGATCTCCGCAGCGGCCAATGTGTGCCCCAAGCTCTGCGATGCGGAAATGGAAGTCTTCCGCGCCATTCTGGGCGAGGGCGCCGCCATCGAGAGAGCGGAGCACATGGTGGCCAGCGCCCGTCGCTGCGTTTACCGCATTCGAACAGGCGGGAGCTGAAGGCAGCGGCTCGGACCACGCCGACACTCGACTGAGTCGTGCGCGGCACGGTTTCTGGATTGGGGCGTCGGCGCTTTAAGCGGCCCCGTTTTGCCGGGTAAGCCAGGACGGACGGGAACAGCAAACGCCTCTTCCCAGAGGCTGGGGTTTCGCCGGCGCCTCCGCCACGCACGAAATGATCTCCCAGTCCACCTGCGCCTTGCTCAATCGGTTTGGCGTTCCATGGAACTCCTGCCTGGAAAACTCCGATATTCATCCGCAAGGCCCACGAGTTTTCAGCAATGGATTTCCAGGCCGAGTGCCCAAGCGATAACTCAAGCAAGACACCCACGGTTTCGCGAGTAAAACCCCGGAAAGCGTTGCGGCTCCTTTTGTACAGAACCAAGTGAAAGTGGTTCGTCACTGCGCACCCGTGGATTCCCACAAGCCACCTGGCAGCGAAGAATCCCGGTTGGCCCAGTCCCAACTGGTTGCCGCTCAGCCCGCGAACCGTTGCCCGCGCCCTGGCACAGCGCCAGCTAACGGTTAGGTCGAAATAGCAAAGGAAAACCAACTATGGCACTCAACGTTAGACCAGTCGGCGATCGTGTTCTCGTGGAACCGGTCGAAGAAAAAGAGAACAAAGGCAAGAAGGGCGGAATCATTATCCCCGATACCGCCAAGGAGAAACCCATGGAAAGCGTGGTCGTAGCGCTCGGCACCGGCAAGACCGGCGACGATGGCAAAAAGATTCCCTTCGAAGTCAAGAAGGGCGACCGCGTGCTCGTCAACAAGTACGGAGGCACGGAAATCAAATTGGACGGCAAGGAATACAAAATCCTCAACTCGGACGACATCCTCGCGGTCATCGAATGACTCTCAGCTCTCGACCATCAACTCTCAGCAAATTTATGGCAGCAAAACAATTGATCTTTGATGAAGACGCGCGTCAGGCCCTCCTCCGGGGAGTGGAAAAACTGAGCCGCGCCGTGAAAGCCACGCTCGGCCCCAAGGGCCGCAACGTGGTGCTCGACAAAAAATTCGGAGCGCCGACCGTGACCAAAGACGGCGTGACCGTCGCCAAGGAAATCGAACTGGAGGACGCCTGCGAAAACATGGGCGCCCAGATGGTTCGCGAAGTCGCCAGCAAAACCAGCAACGACGCGGGCGATGGCACCACGACCGCCACACTGCTCGCCGAGGCGATTTACCGGGAAGGTTTGAAGTTCGTCACGGTGGGTGGGAATCCGATTGGCATTCAGCGCGGCATCCACAAGGCCGTGGCCGTGGCCGTGGAGCATCTGGCCAGAATCACCAAGAAGGTCAAGGACAAGGAAGAGATCAAGCAAGTTGCCACCGTCTCGGCCAACTGGGATTCCGCCATCGGCGAAATCATCGCCGACGCCATGGAGAAAGTGGGCAAGGACGGCACCATCACGGTGGAGGAAGCCAAGTCGATCGAGACCACGCTTGAAGTCGTGGAAGGCATGCAATTCGACAAAGGCTATCTTTCACCCTACTTCGTGACCAACGCCGAGACGATGGAAGCCAAGCTCGAAGAGGCTTGCATCCTCAATTACGAGAAGAAGATCAGCAGCCTCAAAGAGCTGTTCCCCCTCCTCGAGAAGGTGGCTCAGGCCGGCAAGCCGCTGTTGATCATCGCCGAAGATGTCGATGGCGAAGCCCTCGCCACGCTGGTCGTGAACAAGCTGCGCGGCACGATTCAGGTTTGCGCCGTCAAGGCCCCCGGTTTCGGCGATCGCCGCAAAGCGCTGATGGAAGACATTGCGATCCTCACCGGTGGCAAGTGCATCACCGAGGACCTCGGCATGAAGCTCGAATCGATCGGTCTCGAAGATCTCGGCCGCGCCAAATCCATCGTGGTGGACCGGGAAAACACCACCCTTGTGGCCGGCGGCGGCAAGCCCGGGGAAATCCAAGGGCGGATCAGCCAAATCCGCCGGCAGATCGGGGAAACCACCTCGGACTACGACAAGGAAAAATTGCAGGAACGCCTCGCGAAGCTCGCCGGTGGCGTGGCCATCATCCATGTCGGCGCCGCCACCGAGACCGAGATGAAGGAAAGGAAAGCCCGCGTCGAAGACGCGTTGCATGCGACTCGCGCAGCCGTGGAAGAAGGCATTGTCGCTGGCGGTGGCGTCGCGTTGATCCGCTGTTTATCCGTGCTCGAAGGCTTGAAGCCACAGGGCGAAGACGAGCGAATCGGTGTCCGGATCGTCCAGCGCGCCATCGAAGAGCCGACGCGCGTGCTGGCTGCCAATGCGGGTGTGGAAGGCTCCATCGTGGTGCAGGAAGTGAAGCGCCGGAAGGGTAACGAAGGTTACAACGTAGCGACCCACGAATACGAAGACCTGGTCAAGGCCGGCGTCGTGGACCCCAAGAAAGTGACTCGCGCCGCCCTGCAGAACGCTGCCTCCATCGCCGGGTTGCTGCTGACGACCGAATGTCTCCTCACCGAAGCTCCGAAGAAGGAAGAACCTTCTGCTTGAATGCTTTCAAAAATAACCGTCGTTGCGGTGAAAGGCTGATGCCATTAGCCCGGCGCCGCTGACCCTTGTTCGTTGGAACGAGGATAAACTGTGACCTTCACCGACCCACAATTGCAGCAATGTTACGACAGCAACTTGGCCAAAGCGGACGATTCTTCCGATGAACAGCGGCAAGTCCGTGCTTTGCTCGCTGCGCATGATTTGTTTCAAATGCTTGAAGGGCCTCACTCCGCAAGAGTGCATGAGACGATTGAACATCTCCTCTTGCCAGCATTGCGTCCGGGGCTGCGCCGCTGGTTTCAGCGTTCCGGCGCTGTTCATGATCGCGCAACCATTGAGATCAGAAACCATTTGAGCCAGTTGGTCGAAGAAAAACTCGGATAGTAAAAATCGAGTGTTCTTGCGTGACGAAAGATTCCCCCCCGCGTGAGGATTAGCGCGAACAGCCACGCCATCACGCCGATGCGTCAGCTTGTCTTTGCCCGGGCGCATGGAAATGATGCCCACGCCGGTCGTTTGACTTGGACGCCCCGAATTAATGCTGCGCCCGCAATTGCGTTTTAAGGGCGGCCAGCATTTCGTTGAAGAACTCTGCGGATTTGGGGGTAGTGGTGACGGTGGAATCGAAGTTGACAAGCGTAGGGAAGGAACTGTGCGTTGGAATGTCGTGAAAAGGCAGAACGGCCTTGATCCCGCCGGCTCGACCCACACGGGAATAAGCATCTTGCACGTGGATTTGCCTGGTCAAAGTGATTCGATAACCAAGCGTGGCCAGAAGCTCCTCGTAAGAATTCGCGCCGTCCACCTGGCCGCAGAGTGCTTCCCGATCGGAAGCGAGTCTGTCGAGGATGGCTTTGAGTCCTTTGAATGATTCGCGGGACAAAACGCGTTCGAAATCATGCTGCCGCGTTTTCAGTTCGGTCGTGTTTGATTCGTTTGTCATAGGAGTAGAGCGAGCGGGCTCCCCTTCGACAGAAGCCCGTCGCATCGGCCAACCCAGCCGGGCTGTTCAATAACGATTGGAACGGCCTCCGCCACCGTAACCGCGGCCGCCACCCGAACGTTCTTCGCGCGGACGCGCTTCATTGACCGTCAGGGCGCGACCCTTCCATTCCGTGCCATTGAGTTTCTGAATGGCTGCATCAGCCCCTTCCTGGGTGTTCATGGTGACGAAGGCGAAGCCGCGAGGCCGCCCGGACATTTTATCCATGATGACGTTGATCTCGTTCACCGGACCGTGTTGTGAAAGCATTTCCCGGAGGTCGCTTTCGGTGACGTCAAAGGAAAGATTCCCGACGTATAGTTTTGTGCTCATGATGATTCTTGTGCTTTAGACCTACGGCTCCTTCCCAGACTGTTCCCGAACATCGAGTTTCAAATCGTCACTGAATAAAATTCAACTGAGGATCTTCCATGCCTTGAAAGCGGCTGGTCGTCTAAAAACTGATGTGAGCGTACGCGAGGGCGAAGCGTATGCAAACACTATTCCAATAAATCGCATCACCCCGTTTCCACCGCAGACCTGCTGGCCAGCCACTGCCCACAACCGAGTTCCCGCTGGCCACTTGGTGGGAAGGCGTCCCGGAGGCCCCAATCCCAACTCGTTGCTGCTGAGCACCCGGACTTTTGGCCTCGGACTGGCACAGCGCCAGCTAAACGGAAAACTACCGATAGAAAGACTTAAAATGAACCGGTCAAAATGCCCTCACTGTCATGTCAAGCTTGGCAATTTCATGTACGCGGACGCGTGTCCCCGCTGCCACCACGAGTTGGAGCACAATCGGAAGCTGACGCTCTCAACCAGAAAAGCAAATCCACGGCAGGAGAAAGCATGGCCTGTCAGGTTGTTCATGCGGTTGGTGCGATTTGTGGAGAGTTGATCGAGTGGCAGTTTGCTGGGCCAATCTTGTGCTCCGAAAGCGCTCGGCATTCAGCTCGCCCAAACCTTTGAAACCTGACCCCGGGCTACCGCCGACATTGCAACCGCTATGACTCTTATCATCACACTTTTAGTTCTGGGAGCGATCTTGATGTTCTTGGAGACTTTTCTGCCCGGGATGGTCACCGGGATGGCCGGACTGCTTTGCTTGGCGACGGCGGTGATCATCGGCTACAAGGAATTGGGGTACCGGGATGGTAATGTAATTCTCGGTGGAGTGCTGGTTGGCCTCATGATTGGCGGCCTATGCTGGCTGAAATTCTTTCCCGAAAGCCGCATGGCCAGACTGTTTGCTTCACGGGGCGCAGCCGGCGAAGCCAGCGTGTCGAAGCCGGACTTGCTGCACCGCACGGGCGTGGCCATAACTCAATTGCGGCCATCGGGGGCCGCTTTCATCAACGGCCAGCGAGTCGATGTCATCTCTGAGAGCGCGCTCATTGACCGGGGCGCGTCGCTCAAAGTCGTGGCCGTGGAGGGAATGCGGGTCATCGTGAGAGAGGTCTAACATGCCTGGCCGCACTAAGAAAATCAAACGTGTCATCATAGCCGCGGCCGGCGGAACGGCGGTGGCCCTTGGCTTTGCCATGGCAGGCCTCCTGGGACTTGCGCTGGTCCTGGTCCCTTCCGGTTTCGCTCTTCTTGCGATGGGATCAGAGCGAGTCAAGCGCCGACTGCGTCAGGTCCGTGACTTTTTGCGGAACCAACCCACAACCGAGCGCGCGGAAGCGTGCTCACAGAAGGAGAGCTGAAAGGCATTTTGAAGATATGTCAAACAAAGCAGCAACGATTCAAAGCCAAAAGACCAGACAGAGGAGATTAGCGTCATCGCCGACCGAACTGGTCACTAGTCTGAGCGGGAGCGCACAAGTCCGGTTCCGCCGGTTGAAGACCGATGAACCTGCCATGTACGGAGATTACGTCGAAAACGAAGACTCGAGTTATCGGCTGTGGGAGGGGCCGACGGGCTTTCGTGCCGGCTCGTTTCTCAACAAAGTGTACCGGCCCGTAGCAAAAGGGCACAAATGACCCCGATGACACCTCAAGACTCCATCGGCCTGACCGATTTCAAATTCGACTGTCCTTCTTGTGGGCAGCACCTCGCCTGCGAAACCAGCCAGAGAGGGACGAATATCAGGTGTCCTGCCTGTCATCAGGACATTTCCGTCCCGGCGCTGCTCCGGCTGGCCGTTCATTCGAGCACGCCGTGGGTTGATCCTGAGATGGTCCCTCCATCAACTCCCGGACGCGGTGCCAATTCCAGAACGCATCACGAATGAAACATAGAAATGGCCAATATGAGTGCTCAAGAGATCATCGAACAGATCAAGACTTTGCCGTTGGAGCAGCGACGAGCTGTGCTGAAGTTTTTGAGTGAAGACCTGCAAGAGGACACGCCGGAAAAACAAGCCGACGATCGAAAAACGCTCAGACGTTTAGGCGAAGTGTTTGGGGGAAAACGTCGGACAGCGGAGGGATAGTCCGACCATTCTCAGGAGTTTAACCGGCTCCATAATGTCTGGTATGCTCGGACTAGTTCTCCATACGCAGTTCCTCGCGTGCCTAGTTCAGTCTGGATCAAGCTGAGCAGGACGGAATCACCGAGCGCCGCTGGCTCCCAAAGCAACAGAGGGAGAGAATTCAAGAGCCGTTCGCGGGGATAACGCGCGGACTTGGGGTGAAACAAGATTTGCGGGCCGAAAAGCTTTGCGCTCACCAGCCGGTTTCGAAATCGGCCGGTCTCCGGGCACTTGTCGATTCCACTCAGCACATAACTTCTGATCCCGTCGAAAGGCTTTCGCAGTCTTTTCGTCTCCAGCCAGAGCCAGATTTCACAACCTAACGCCGAGACTTCGGCGCACTGGTCACCCAGGGCTTGGAAGGATTCCGCGGTGAATCGCGGATGCAGTTTGAAATCGAGCCCGGTCCAGTGGTGGAGTAGAATGTCGTCTAACCACGGCAAGGACGTGGCCGGGCCGACCGAGAAGTCACTGGGATGGCCTATGCCGCTTGAGCTTCGGACGTCGCGTTCCTCCTCACCCTGGCCCTCTCCCTCAGGGAGAGGGAACGGCGTCGCCCGGCTCTCGAAAGACCGCTCAGGCTCGACGGGCCGAACCGCAGCGAGCGATTCTCCCTCTCCCCTCGGGAGTGGGCCGGGATGAGGGGGAAGGAAACTTCGCCTTTCCTGAGGCTTCGTCAGCAACTGCGCAAGACGCCGATGCCGCTCCCGGCAACTCCAATGGTACTGGCCGAACGCGGCCAGCACCGCGTCTCCTAAGGCCAGTTTGGCCTTGGCCAAATTCCGCACGATGAAATCATGAGCTTCAGGCGTGAATTCGTTCCGCCGCAGTTTATCCCGGGCAAACAAGACTCCTGTAAACCGGTTCATCAGAAGCCGCGTTGCCTCCGACAACGGAATCCGTTCGGCCGAGCGATGATGTTCGCAACCAACCAGCAATTCCTCCTCGCCGATGACCCAGCGATGTCCTGCGAGCAGATCGTAGTAAAACATGCTGACGGCGCATCGCCGCAACTTGGCCAAGGAAAGGATTTTCAGTTCGATGTGGACGCCGGCCTCGGACGACCATTCGTCCGCGGCCCGGCGCAAAGCGTCCGACCATCGGCGCTCGTTGAGCCATGAATTGCCCCTCACAAAGACATAGAACTCCAGGTCGTTGTATGGGAGATCGCCATCGGCCGTTCTGAGCACGCCGCCCTCGCCTCGTCCGTATCCTCCACCCAGCAATACAGCCTCAAGTCGGTCCGAGGGAACGATCCACTTGAGCCCGTCCCGGACGCGCGCGCAGAGGCTGGCAAGGCGTTCTTCCAACGCATCACTGCCATCAAGCGTGAATCGCCCCGGGGCGACTTCAGAGCCGATTTGGGAAATCGCAGCAGCCGAGGTAAGGAGGCTCTGACTGACTTCGGGTTTCGGATTTCGGATTTCGGATTTGCATGTTAGAGCCTCGTCACCTCGGCTGTTACAGAACGAAGCGTTCTCCGTCCGGTTCTCAGAGGCGCCGCCGGCGGTTCTCTGGGGCGAAGCTCCGCGGGAGGTAAGGTTACGCAGTTCGGCAGGCATATTCAGCGTTAGGCTGACGGTAGAAGCTCCAGCCTTCTTTGAATCCTGCCAGCTTGCCTTGCCGCTGATGCCAGCGAATGCGCAATGCATGCGGCCACTCGGTCAGCCTCCGTTGGCGCGCGCAGAACCAGAAGTCTCGCCGCGCGTCGTTCAGCCAGCCGAGAAACACGCTCCGCACCCAGTTGAAGTCGTTCTGCTCTCCCGACCAGACCGCCGCGAGGGCGCGGCCTTCCCCAAAACTGCGTTTGTAAGCCTGTTGAGGCGTGTAATTGTGTGAATGCATGGCAACCGACTCCGGGCAGTAAACGATTCGGTAGCCTTGTGCCACACACCAACGAGTGTACTCGTCGTCTTCCGAGTACTGGAATTTCTCCAGGAAACCTCGCTTGGCCCAGATGTCCTTGCGCACGCCGCTGCTGACCATGCTGAAGAAGTGATCCCACTGGGCCGACTTGCGATGCGGACCAAAGCATTGCTCATAGTCGCAGGCAAAGACCGCCTGGCAGTCCGGGCGGGGCATCTGACGGCCGAACACGGCGGCGGTTTGCGGATCGAGCAAGGCGGTCGCCAAAGGGCGCAACCAGTTGGGGCCTTGCGGCGTCGCATCGGCGTTCAGAAAGATCCCGTAGTCGCTGCGCGCCAGTTGCATCCCCTGGTTCATCACCCGCGCCGGGTTGTACTCGTGCGGCGCAATTTGGATAAAGTGGCGCGGGTGCACGCTTCGAATGAGGTCCACGGAGCCGTCGGTCGATCCGGAATCGATCACGATGAGTTCCCAGCTCTTGTACTCCTGCGTCCGAATGGCCGGCAGCGTCTCACGCAGCGCCCAGCCCTCATTGTATGAACGCAGGATGATGCTGAGCAAAGGATCGCTCATCTCGAGGCAACGATAGCGAGCCGGGCGCACGGGGAAATGGGGTTTTCCCCCACGCCCTTCTGGGCGTTCACCTACTGTGAGACGGCTCAGAATCTGTCTAACGTAGCGCAGACTTACAGTCTATCAGTAAACGCCAAATACTGTGATCAGTGCATCCAATCCGTCCTTGGACCTGCGCCCTGAGGATGTCGCCTACTTCCGGCGGGGCCACCTGGAGAATCGCATCTTCTGGCGACGAATGGGATTGCGACCGGCTTTGCACGGGATGCGCGTGCTGGAAGTCGGGTGCGGTTTGGGGAGTCTGTGCGTGGATGTTGCGCTCGGTGGCGCGCGGAAGGTCCTGGGATTGGACACGGACTCGCGGTTGATCGGTTTCGCCACCACGCACGTGAAGCACGAATTTCCGCAAATTGCGGACAGGGTCGAGTTCCGGGATCTGGACCTCGGCGACTACCATGGCGAAGGATTCGACCTCATTATCTCCAAAGATTCCTTCGAACACATCATGGATTTAGGCGGGATGCTTGAGGAAATGAAACGTTGTTTGGAGCCGGGCGGCCGAATTTTCGCCGGGTTTGGGCCCCTCTACAACAGTCCGTTCGGCCATCATGGCCGGATCATCACATGGCTTCCCTGGCGCCGCTTCCCGTGGGGGCATCTGCTCGAGAGCGAGGAGCGCATCGTGGCGCGTATGAACCGGCGCCGAGAGGAAGGCGAAAACATCTTTTGCTACCACGACGGTCCGATTGCTTCCATTCGCGACTTGGGGCTCAATCAAAATTCCCTGGCGGATTATCGCCGAATCATTGGTCAATCAGGCCTGCGCGTCGTCAGTTTTCGCGTGAACCAAAGCGCGAATTGTTTGTCGAAAGTTTGCTCGCTGCTCCGATACCTCCCAGGGTTGGAGGAGTATTTCACGCACAACGTCTATTGCGTCCTCGAAAAAGTTTAGCCCAACAAGGTTGGCACGGGAAGCAGCGGTGGGCGTCTCGCCTGCCGTAGAGGGCCTGCGTCTCGCCGCCCGGCCCGAGCCGCAAACTTCGCAATCGGCGCCCCGTCCAGCCTAAGTCTGCCGGGCGGGACGCGCTGGCTTTACGCCAGGCGAGACGCCCACCGCTACGAACAAATTCAGGATGCGCGGGTCTGGCGGGGCGCATCTTGACCCTGCCACCGAATCGCCAACGGCGTAACTCCCTCTCTTCCACGAAGTGGAGGAGAGGGCCGGGGAGAGGAGGAGCATTTCATCCAAGCAGGTCTGGTCACGGTCATCACACGAGGTTGCCCCTCTCCCCGACCCTCTCCCACTCCTGCGTCGTGGGAGAGGGAGAAAACAACGGCGGCAGTGTCAGGATGCTCCCTTCCGGCGGGTCCAGGTGAATCGCACCTTGTCAAGGACGCGGGCCGCAATTATGGTTTGAACATGTTCGTTCGTATCGTTCTCTTGAGCGCATTCCTGACTGGCGAGGCCCTAAGCACGCTGGGAGGCGATGTCCTTCAGTTGAAAGACCAAGTTTCGATCAACGGTCGCATCTTGGCGGAGAAGCCCGATCAAGTGGCCGTCGATGTGGGCTACACGGTGTTGGTCGTCCCGCGAAACCAAATCGTGAGCATCACTCGATCCGAAGCCGAGAAAACCCCGAAGGAAGACAACCAGGTATCGTCCACGCCATCCAACGAACTCAACTCGCCTTTGTTCCATGCCGCCGGCAGCTCCAGATCCGAACGGAGCGTCCGCGAATTGGTAAAGGTCCTCGGCGAAAGTGTGGTTCAAGTACGGACGCCCAGCGGCTTAGGCTCGGGTTTCATCCTCAATGAGGATGGTTATTTGATCACCAACTTCCACGTCATCGAAGGTGAAACTCAGATCTCGGTCGAAGTCTATCACCAGAATGGCGGCCAGTTCGAGCGCAAGAGTTACAAGGAAGTTCGGATCGTCGCGATGAACAAGTTCGAGGACTTGGCTCTGCTCAGGATCGATGAGAAAGGCGCACCCAAGTTTTCCTACGTGACGTTGGGAGATTCCGACGCCGTGGCGGTCGGGGACCGCGTCTTCGCCATCGGCAGCCCTCTGGGATTGGAGCGGACGGTGACGGAGGGGATTCTCAGCACGAAAACCCGGCAACTGCAAGGCGAGCTCTATTTGCAGACGACCGCCCAGATCAACCCGGGCAACAGCGGCGGCCCATTGTTCAACCTGCGCGGAGAAGTCATCGGCGTGACGAACATGAAGATGACCTTTGGCGAAGGCTTGGGATTCGCCATCCCTGTGGAGGCCGTGAAATACTTCCTCGGCCATCGCGACGCGTTCGCCTACGACAACGACAACCCCAGCAGTCCCTATCGCTACTTGGAGCCTCCCAGCCGGGTCAAGAAGTCGATCCCCGACGAATAGCCGGTCTTGGGTGTGATCTACGACACGTCATTGGACGATCTCCTCCAAAAGGTCTGGAACGGCCAACGGATCGATCAAACAGAAGCGCTCCGGCTCTATCATCTGCCCTTGGAGGAACTCGGAGCGCTGGCTGATCGACGCCGACGTCTGGCCCAAGCCCACGCACACGGCGGACGCGGCAATGAAATCGTCACCTACATCATCGACCGCAACATCAACTACACGAACGTCTGCAACGTCTATTGCAAATTCTGCGCGTTCTACCGAGTCGAGGGGGACGATGACGCGTATGTCATCACTTTTGACGAGATCGACAAAAAGATCGAAGAGACGGTTGCACTGGGAGGAACTCAGATTCTGCTGCAGGGCGGCCATCATCCCAAACTTTCGATGCAGTGGTATCTCGATCTGCTCGCTCACATCAAAGAAAAGTTTCCTCAGATCAACATCCACGGATTCAGCCCGAGTGAATTCGTCCATTTTCGCAAAGTGTTCAATCGGCCGTTGGAGGAAATCATCGCTCAGTTCAAGCAAGCGGGCCTCGGATCAATCCCAGGCGGCGGCGGCGAGATTCTGGTCGATCGGGTGCGCAAACGCGTTTCCCCGCTCAAAGCCATGAGCGACGATTGGCTCAGCGTGATGGATGAGGCGCATCGCCTGGGCCTCAATTCTACCGCCACGATGATGTTCGGCCATGTCGAGACGGTGGAAGATCGGGTTGAACATTTGGAGCGCGTGCGCGCCCAGCAAGACAAGTCGCTCGCCCAACGTAGGGCAGGCATCCAGCCTGCCTCACGTCTTCAACCAAACGCTGAAGAATCGGACAGGATGCCCAATTCACCTCAACCCAGGCAGCCGATAGGCTTCACCGCATTCATCGCTTGGACGTTCCAAGCGGAAAACACTCGGCTCCGCGCTCCCACGGTCGGCGCCCACGAGTATCTGCGCACCCAAGCGCTGAGCCGAATTTACCTGGATAACATCCCCAACATTCAGAGTTCCTGGGTGACGCAGGGGTTGGAAATTGGGCAAGTGGCGCTGAAGCACGGAGCAAACGACCTCGGGAGCATCATGATCGAGGAAAACGTCGTCTCCCAGGCTGGCACGACGTTCCGAATGACCGTCGATGACATGCAGCGCTTGATCCGAGATTTGGGCTACGAACCCCGCCAGCGTGACAACTGGTATCGCTTGGTGAATTAGCGCTCTCCAGAAACCTCTGTGACTTAATCCTTGCACAAGTTCATGCACCCCTCACCCAGCCCCTCTCCCTCCGCATGGTGCATGCAAACCCGGCGAATGGCGCGGGGGAGGGATTAAAGGTGAGGGGCATTGGTTCAATTTCATGGGAAAACTTATGCAACAGACTGACTCCTCCACGGCTGTTCTCATCCGACACGAAGGCGAGGCGCCCAAAGAACGCAGCACTTGCGGCTGGCGCCACCTGTTGATCAGCCGGCAAGATCAAGGCCTGAACATTGCCGCCTGGGCACACGCGGTCGATATCGACGGCGCACGCGAGCATTACCACAAACGAAGCACGGAGCTGTATTACGTGCTGGAGGGCGAAGGCACTGTCACATTGGACGGCGTCGATCACGCGGTCAGGAAAGGGTCCATCGTCCATATTCCGCCAGGAGTGGTTCACGGCGCGAAAGGGCGGGTGCGGGTGCTGGTGATTGGCATCCCGGATATCGCCGAGGACGATTTGTATTTCCCACAGTCTGTGGACGGCGGAAGCAGAAGTGCAAACGGCGGATCCTGAGCCGCAACAATTCAGCTTAACCGCGAATCCACGCGAATAAACGCGAATGAAATCAAGGCTACCGCACCAATATTCATTTTGGCACGTATGGAGTCCCGCCTTTAGCCTGCAGAATTCACACCCGAAAAGAGGTAGGGACGCCGCGCCGCGGCGTCCCCGCGCCGTGCAGGCGCGGAACCCTTCGGAACAGGAGGCGTGACTCCTTCGCCAACACCTCACGCTGGTTCCGCCGCTGCACGCGGCGGAGACGGCGCAGGCGCGCCGTCCCTACCCTTGAGAATGTCCTGCGGGCAAAACGGTATGAAATATTCGAGTTAGCGGTTTCCTCATTGAAAACTTCAAGACTTAATGAATGTTCCGATTCGCTGGGGGATTCTCGGGGCTGGCCGCATCGCCAGGAAGTTCGCCGCGGCATTGCAATGCCTGCCCGACGCCAGGCTCGAGGCTGTCGGTTCACGGGCCAAGGACCGCGCGCATTCCTTTGGCGCGGAATTCAATATCCCCCGTTGTCACAGCGAGTACAGTGCTTTGGCCCATGATCCACAGGTGGATGCCGTGTATGTGGCTACGCGGCATTCCAGTCACGCAGAAAACACGTTGCTGGCGCTTTCGGCTGGAAAAGCTGTCTTGTGTGAAAAGCCTTTCGCACTCAATGCCTCTGAGGCGGAGGAGATGATCGCGTCCGCGCGGCAAAAGAAGCTTTTCCTCATGGAAGCGTTGTGGACTCGCTTCTTTCCGCTCATGGCCAAATTGCGGGAAATGCTCCGCCAGGGCGCGATTGGAGAAGTGCGGATGCTGACGGCTGACTTCGGATTCCGCGCGCCGTTAGATCCCAACAGCCGATTATTCAATCCCGCCGACGGCGGCGGGGCGCTTCTGGATGTTGGAATCTATCCTATCTCGCTCGCTTCGATGATCTTCGGTCCGCCCGTCAAGATTGCCAGCATGGCGCAACTGGGCCGGACGGGAGTGGACGAGGAGTCGGCTATGCTTCTCCAGCACGCGGCTGGACAGATCGCGGTCCTGATGTGCGCGGTGCGCACCAATATGCCGCAAGAAGCAGTCATCATGGGCACGGAAGGCCAGATTCGCATTCACAGTCCGTGGTGGCGACCGACCGCAATGAGCCTCATTGCCGACAAAGGTCATCAGAGATCGCAGCGGGGACAGCAATTGAGAGTCAATTTGCCCCTGAATCGCCCAATCTCGCTGAGTCTTACGGCGTGCGTGGGCTCCGAAAGCACTCTGGATTTCCCTTACCAAGGAAACGGTTACCAGTACGAGGCTGCGGAAGTCATGTGCTGTTTGAGAGAAGGCCGAATCGAAAGCGAGACAATGCCGCTGGCGGAGAGCCTGTCCATCATGCGCACGCTCGACACGATCCGGTCCCAGTGGAGCCTGAAATATCCACAAGAATTGGCAAAAAGCAGTTCATAACCTGTGGATAACACGTGAAAAGCCGCTCTCGACCGCACCTCCCTAGCGAAAAACTCCCTCCGGCTGTTAATAACCTGTGAAATCGGTCAATAACTTTGCGCTCCCGGAAAAAGGTTGTCGGCTGGGGGCAAAAGCCATAATTAAGGGAGGTCCATTTCGTTCGCCAGAGCATGAACCACCAAACGCGGGTCTATAACGATATTTTCGAGATGTTGCCCACGGAGGAGAATCCCTCGCCAATGGTGCGCATCAACCGGATGAGTCCCTCCCAGGATTTTCTCCTTTACGCCAAACTCGAGTGGATGAACCCGTTCGGCTCGGTCAAAGATCGGGCGGCTTGGGCGATGCTGTTGGACCTGGAACAGCGCGGTGAATTGGGAAAAGGCAGGGGCATCGTCGAGCCCACTTCAGGCAACACCGGAATCAGCTTGGCGGCCATGGCGCGCGCCCGCGGGTACCACATGCGGGCGGTTGTGCCCAACAAGATTCCTCTGGAAAAAAAGGTTTTGCTCAAGATCGCCGGCGCTGAGTTGGACGTGGTGAGCGATGACCTTTGTCCGGCCCCGGGCTTGGGTGACGGCTCGATCAATCTTGCCAAAACCCACGCCAAGGCCTCGCGTGATAAGTATGCGATGCCTAACCAATACGAGAACGAAAAGAACGTCGAAGCGCACTTTCGGACAACCGGTCCGGAAATCTGGCGGCAAACCGAAGGCAAGATCACGCATCTGTTTCTTTCCCTCGGGACGTGCGGCACGGTCACTGGCATCAGCCGGTTTTTGCGCGCCAGAAAGCCGGACTTGAAAGTGATCGCAATTCAACCGACCGAAGGCCATGACGTGCCCGGCCTCCGCAACGTGACCCAGTTGGGCGTCTCCAAGCTCTTCGACTCCTCGCTGATTGACGACATCGTGGAGGTCGAATACCGGACGGCCTACACTCGGGCGCTTGAGCTGTGCCAAACGGAGGGCTTGCTCGCCGGGCCGAGTTCCGGGCTGATTTACGAAGGAGCGAGAGAGATCATCCTGCGCGACAAAGCGGGCTTTGGCGTGATGATTTTTCCCGACAACATCTTCAAATACACCTCGAACATGATGAAACACATCCCCGGCCTCGCGTCCGGCAATCAGGCGTAACAGCCAACTCAGACATTCAATTGGTCATGCAACCCACCCCTGCACTCCTCCAACGAGGGGAATCAAAAAACTCAGCCGCAGCGACTGTTCCCCTCCTGGGAGGGGCAAGGGGCACTGCTGTTGAATTAAGAATGAATTCAATTCTATCCCGATCAGGCCTTGCTCTTACTTTTACTCCTAATCTTAATCTCTCCAGGGAGTTGCGG
>JACQWK010000146.1 GCA_016209525.1 Verrucomicrobiota bacterium | reverse complement strand
GATCCGGCATGCGCGTTCGGTTCGCCGCCGACGCAGAATCCAATTCTGCGATACGGCAGATTGAAAATCTGCGCTACACAACACAGTTACGAGGGAGAGGGCCGGGGTGAGGGGAAAGGAAGCGAACTCTGTCCTGCGGCTTCCCTTGGTAGTTGCCTCGTTCTCGCCTTGTTGCTGGCTGGGCCGTCCACTTTTGCGGCTCCGGTGTCGCGCCAACTGGTGCCGCAAATTGACGGCGGCTGGTGGCAGGTCGCCGGCCAGCCCGATCTGGGCGAGCTGAGCGGTCCCAAGCAAGAGCCGGTCGATTTCGCCATTTGGCAAGCTGCCGACAGCGCTTGGCAACTGTGGTCGTGCATCCGCAAGACCAGAGAGCCCGGCAACACGCGGCTTTTTTTTCGATGGGAAAGCCGCGAACTCACCGCATCCGATTGGAAACCCGTCGGAATCGCGATGCGCGCGGATTCCAAGTTCGGGGAGACACCCGGCGGTTTGCAGGCGCCGTTCGTCTTCCAGGATGGAAACGGATTTCAACTGTTCTACGGCGATTGGAAACACATTTGCCGGGCGACAAGCGTGGACGGCAAACAGTTCGCACGCCTGACCGACGCCGCTGGAATCGCCGGCCTGTTCGGCGAAGGTCCCGGCACAAACACGCGCGATCCGATGCTGCTGAGAGTCGGTTCGCTTTGGCACTGCTACTATACCGCCTATCCCAGCCGGAAAGGCGCCGTCTATGTTCGCACTTCGAAAAACTTGCAGCAATGGGGCGAACCACGCATCGCCTGCTCCGGAGGTCGCGGCGGTGACGGCCCATTTTCCGCCGAATGCCCGCACGTCGTTCATCGGGAAGGCGCCTTCTACCTGTTCCGGACCCAGCGCTATGGCCCCAACAATTTGACTCACGTCTATCGCTCGACTGATCCATTGAATTTCGGCCGTGATGACGACAGGGAATTTTGGGTGGCCTCGCTACCGGTCGCCGCGCCGGAGATTATCCGGCATGATGGGCGGGAGTACATCGCCGCGTTGAACCTGGAATTGAACGGAATACGAATGGCGCGGCTGAAGTGGGTGGAAAGCGCGATGCGCTGAAATCTTGATCGTTCAATCGGCATGCCCGAGTTGCCGGACATCGTGGTTTACATCGAGGCGCTTGAACGTCGCATGGTGGACCGGACGCTTGTCAAAGTGCGCGTGACCAGCCCCTTTCTGCTTCGCACGACAATCCCGCCCATCGGCGCCGTGCAGGGCAAAACGGTCCGCGCGATGCGGCGGCTCGGCAAGCGAATCGCCATCGGCCTCGAAGACGATCTGTGGCTGGTGCTGCATTTGATGGTGGCCGGACGGCTGCACTGGGCTGCGGCGGGAGTGAAGCTCTCCCCAAAGCATGCTTTGGCCGCATTCGACTTTCCTGACGGCGCATTGATGCTCACCGAGGCCGGCGCCAAGAAGCGCGCCTCGCTGCATTTGGTGAAAGGCGAGCGATCCTTACGCGACTGTGATCCGGGCGGATTGGAAGTGTTGGACGCCAGCCTCGAGAAATTCACCCGCGCGTTGACGTCGCACAATCATACACTGAAACGCGCGCTGACCGATCCGCGGCTCCTCAGCGGCATCGGCAACTCGTACTCTGACGAAATCCTGCACCAGGCCCGCCTCTCGCCGGTCGCGATGACGCAGAAATTGGCGCCGGACGAAATACGGCGTCTCCATGAGGCGGCGCGTGAGACGCTGGTGAGATGGATCGAGATTCTTCGGCGCGAAGCGGGGGAAAGTTTTCCGGAAGGGGTGACGGCTTTTCGGGAGGGTTTCGCGGTCCATGGCAAGTTCGGCAAGCCGTGTCCTCAGTGCGGCACGAGGGTCCAGAGAATCCGTTACGCCGACCGTGAAACGAATTATTGCCCCCGATGCCAAACCGGCGGCAGACTTCTGGCCGACCGATCCCTGTCCTTATTGCTGAAGAACGATTGGCCGAGGACCATCGAGGAACTGGAGGATGCGCACGGTCCACTTTCCCGAAATCGTCCGGCGAATTAGACCGCTCACGAGGGCTTGGCGTTCCCGCGGATCCGTTCTTTGACGATCTCCAATACCCCGTTGACCCTTTTGATCTCGTCGCGCAAGACTGGCCAATTGGGATCATCGAGGTCGAAGCCAGGATAGCGCTCGGTGAAATAAACCTCGGCCAAGCTTGCAATGAGTGGCTGCACATGGTCAGCAAGATCAGGATTGCGAATTCGCAGTTCTTTTCCAAGCCGCTGAAGATCGTGAGTCTTCTCGAGAAACCAGCCGCACCGGATCAATTCAGCCTTGACGACCTTTTCAAGGACTTCGGCCAGCTTGCTGCGGCACATCGCGTAGCTAACCTCGCGCTCAGCCAGGAATCGGACGCCTTCGAGATCTAGCTCCGAAAGGTAAATCCAGTCGGCAGGATTGTTTGAGTCAGTTTTGCGTGGCAAGCAGGACTCCTTCTTTTAGCACCGTGTGGAAAAAATGATCGCCAACGGCGCGCTTTTCGTCCAACCTCGTCGGCGTGATGGGAATAAGCGTTAAGGAGGGACATGGCCAGACACCCCAGATGGCCTCCCGGAAACGCCGGGCTGCCTCAAGTTGCCGTTCCGCTCCGTCCGCCACGATGCAGAGATCCACGTCACTATCCGGCCTGGCCTCGCCCCGGGCGTGGGAGCCAAACAAATACACTTGGCGCAACGGCATGACCCGGTTCATCGCCTCCAGACATTGAGCCAGCGTCTCGCGCTGGTCTTGCAGCGTGGCCGGCAAGTTCTCCAACAAGAGCTTCACGCCATCTATCCTATTGCTATGATGGCGCAGCGGCAAGCAGGCAATACGGCGCATCGGCGAGCGGTCTGTCGCCGTGGGCGTCCCGCCTGCCGTAGCGGGCGGCATCTAGCCGCCCGGCGTTGGCCGCCAGTCTCTGAACGCGCTCGAATGCACAAGCTGGTTCCGCCGGGCGAGACGCCACGACTCTACGGCAGGCGGGACGCTCACCGCGACGGCGGAAGACGGCTCTGAGATGCGTTCAATGGCTGCTCCGCTTGCATTGCATGATTTCGAAACTCGAAAAAACGTTGGCGCCGAAGAATCGCTCGCCTCGGCGCTCTGCGCCTAGTACTGTGACACGGAATTATCGACACATGCGCGGCCAGGAATTTTTGGCGGGGACGAGGCGCGAACGCCGAGCATACCCGCATGGGTCTGTGAGGCGTGAGCAACGAAGTCCACGCCAAAAAGAACGGCCGCCCTTCGGGTTGCGCCGCATTTGGCCTGGGGCTTCGTTGCTCCTCAGTCACAGAGCGCGGGCGGCTCTGCTCCTTCGTCGCGCCTCGCCCCAGGCCAAATGCGGCGCAACGCATGTGTCGATAATTCCGTGTCACAGTACTAGTTGCCGCCTATTCACATCCATCGCCTTTGTCCTGCTCTGGACGATCCTTAACCGGCCATTCCTATTCGCCCAAGTGCAGCCTGCCACCGATGCCCCGCGTCCACTTTCGCCCGAGGAAAGCGCCGAACGCGTTCAGCTCCCGCCTGGATTCCGTCTCGAACTGGCCGCCAGTGAACCGCTCATTCGTGAGCCATCCGGAGTGTGCTGGGACGAACACGGGCGGCTCTTCGTCTGCGAATTGCACGGCTACAATCTTGAAGGCCAGTTCGACATTGAAGCGCTCAACAAGACCGGCCAACTCGACCGCGAGGTGCGGCGCATCCAGGCGAATTCGCAAGCCAAAGAGGCGGCTCAGGCCGGAACCTATGGAACCGTGAAGCTCCTCCGTGACTCCGATGGAGACGGTCGCGCGGACCAAGCGCAGATTTTCGCAGACAATCTGCCGCCTTGTTATGGCCTCTGCCCGGCGCGCGGCGGCCTGATTGTCGCGTGCGCACCCGACATTGTCTATCTCGCCGACCGCGATGGCGATGGCCGCGCCGAGGTGCGAGAAACGCTTTTCACCGGTTTCGCAACGGGCGCTTTGGAGCGGGGAATCAACCAGCCTCAATGGGGTCTCGACGACTGGATTTACTTTGGCCGGGGCCACGGTGGGGGCTTGATCAGCGGCCCGCACCTTCAAGAACCGGTGCGCCTAGGCGGGACCGATTTCCGCATCAAAGCCGACGGTTCAGCCATCGAACCGATCATCGGATCGACGCACACGTTCGGACACGCGTTCACCGAGTCTGGCGAACGATTCACGTCCACGACGTCGGTGCCGGGCCTTTACGTGACCCCGCTCCCCTGGCGGTATCTGTCCCGAAATCCGGAGGCAGCTTCTCCTCGCACGGAACAGACCGCCGGAGATTACACCCGCGTTTTTCCGATTTCGGCGCCGCATCCGTGGAGGACCAAGCGCGCACAGGACCCGGGTTTCTTCAAATATTATCGAGATCGCTACGGCGCAGGCGACTCCGACGCGGGCGGTTGGTTCACGAGCGCCTGCGGTCCTTTGGTGTATCAAGACGTGGCCTTGCCCCGGGAGGTTCGCGGGCAATACTTCGTTTGCGAGCCGGCGCAGAACCTCATTCATCGCGCTCGCATCGAACGGGACGGTCCGGCTTTGCGTCTGCGCCGCGCGCCGGGAGAGGAAGCGGGCGAGTTCCTGGCGTCGAGCGACCCGTGGTTCCACCCCATTCATCTCGCGCATGGTCCGGACGGCGCCATCTGGATTGTCGATATGTATCGCGAAATCATCGAGGACTATTCCGCCATTCCGCGTTATTTGCAGCAGCAGTACGGCCTCACCAACGGCGCGACTTATGGACGGTTGTGGCGCTTGACGCATCGCGACGCCCCCCGCGCTCCGTCTGCGAAGATGGGCGCGCTGAGCGCCGAGGCTTTGGTGAAAGAGATCGCCAGCTCCCACTTTTGGCGCCGCCAGACTGCGCGCCGATTGCTTGTGGAACGGAAGCTAACCTCGGCCGGTCCTGCGTTGTCGCAGTATGTTCGCGAGGCCAAAGAGCCTGCCGTGGTCTTGAATGCGCTCTACGCTCTCGGACCCCTCGGCGCGCTCGAGCCGCAGGATGTCCTGGCGGCCTTGGAGCATTCAGCTCCGGCGGTCAGGCTTCACGGACTTCGTTTCAGTGAGCGCTGGCTAGAAACTGAACCATCCATTCTGCAGCGAGTGCTCTCGTTTCACAACGAGCGCGATCCGTCCGTTCTGCTCCAGTGGGCGCTGACCCTTGGCGAAAGCAATGATCCGCGCGCGCTGACCACTCTGACCGAGCTGGCTCACGCCTACACCAGACTGAAGTGGATGCCGAACGCCATCCTCAGTTCACTGCGAGGCCGCGCAGGATTGATGCTCGAAAGGCTGCTCAAAAATGCGGCAGCCGTCTTGCCGGTGGAGCCGACCCCGATGCGCACAGGAATTCAAAATAGGGCGGGACAGGCTGGAGGCCGGTCCTACTATGAGCTTCTAGAGCCGCTGTGCGCCAGCATCGGAGCGCGCCGTGACGACCAAGAGTTGACGCAAGCTCTCGTTCGTCTGGCGGCAGCGCTCGACCCGGACGCGCAACGAGCCTGCCTTCGGGGGCTGCAGACTGGTTTAAGAGGCGCAGGAGGGATCGTTCTTTCTGGCGAGGGACGCAAGGCGCTCGGCCGATTTCTCGCCAGCGCCGACGCCGATGTCCGCGGTGCCGCCGCCGCAATCGCCGCGTCCTTAAAGCTCACTGATCCGGCCCAGGTGAAGGCGCTTGTCGCTCAAGCGGCGCGTGAGGCGGCGGACGCGAAATCCGCTCCTGAAATCCGCCTGGCAGCCGTGGCGCAACTCGCCGGGCTGGACGACGCCGGCGTACCGAAGGCGTTGCTGGCGGCTTGGAAGGACAACACTCCAAAACTCCGAGACGCCATCCTCGACGCCCTTTTCTCCCGTCGCGACTGGCTGCCCGAGCTGCTCGAGGCGCTGGAGCATGAGGCTCTCCCACCCGCGGCCCTGTCAGCGTTTCAACGTCTGACACTGATGGAAAATGAAAAGGCGGCCATCCGTGAACGAGCCGCGAAATTGCTGGCAAGGCCCGCGCGCGCAAGGGACGCCACTTTCCGTCTTTTCGCCTCGGCGCTGGCCGCCCCGCGTGATCTGGCTCACGGCGAGCGAGTCTTCCGCGACCATTGCGCCGCATGCCACCAAACTCGCGGCATCGGCACCGCGGTCGGTCCCGACCTTGGGGCTGAGTTCCAGCGCGCCGAGGAAGCGATACTCAAAGACATTCTGGCACCGAACGAGACAATCTCAGCGGGCTATCTGACCTACACGGCAGAAACCACAACCGGTCAGAGCGTCAACGGAGTTTTGGTTTCGGAGTCTGCCACCAGCGTGACCCTGCGCCAAGCGGCCGGCGTCGAACAGACCGTGTTGCGCAAAGACATTGTGCGCGTCGCATCGCTCCCGGTTTCACTGATGCCGGAGGCTCTGGCCGAGACGATCCAACCCAAGGACGCAGCCGATCTGATTGCCTGGCTGCGCAACGCCGAGGGAACTCCCGCGCCCAGCACTGATCGAGCGGTGCTTTTCGACGACGAAACCGACCTTGTTTCCAGACTCGGCGAAGGAGCGGGCCGGGCTGAGATCGAAGCGAAAGGCGCGTTTTCCGGCGAGGTTTGCCTGGCGGTTTCTCCTCCGCAGCGCTATTCCGCGCGGATAGCCGGCTGGAGATACCGAATTGCCGAAAAACCGCAAGCCGGGGAGTACCGCTTCTTGCGGTTGGCCTGGAGAACCCAAGGCGGTCAAGGGGTGATGCTCGAGCTGGCTGCCGACGGCCGATGGCCGGAAGCGAACGACCCGCGACGCCGTTACTTCGCCGGAAAGAACACAACGAAGTGGTCGGCTCGCGAAGTCTCACCGGATGCGCCAACGGATTGGCATGTCGTGACGGTGGATCTGTGGAAGGATAATGGCAGCTTCGTCCTCACGGGCATCGCGCCAACCGCCCTTGGTGGCAAAGCCCTTTTCGACCGCATCGAGCTGCTAAGGAGTTTGACCGGGTTGGAAGGCACGGCGCGGTGAAAATCGATTCAAAGAGTTGGAGATCCAGAGACGTAAAGTCTTGCCGACGGTATTCGGAGCTTTATTCACCAGTTCATAATTAATCTCTGAAAGACCCCTCTCCCCTCATCAGATGAGGGGAGAGGGATCAAGGGTGAGGGGAGTCCATGTCGGGTAAGTAATGAACCGGTGCATCCCGAAGTTGTCGGTCGTCGTAGCGCAGCCGTCCTCGGCTGCGAGTTCGAGCGGCGTCTCGCCGCCGGGCCGCGTCCGAGCGGGACGCTCGGCGAACTCGCAGGCGAGACGCCTGCGCTACCGACAACCGGT
>JACQWK010000145.1 GCA_016209525.1 Verrucomicrobiota bacterium | reverse complement strand
GTCCAGCGTCGGTCGGGCCAACAGAGCCGAACAAGGCCGAGTCTCTCTTGAAGGAGTTCGATGAATTCCTAGCTAGGAAGAAGCGGGCCGCCGCTTCAATAGTTGAACGCATGAACAGATATCACAAGAGAGACATCCGGAAGAATTGCAAGTTTGGCAGGTGTAACGGCCATTTGAATATTCCGGACGATTGCGTTTGCGACTGTTCGTTCTGCCGGTCTGAGCGCGAATCAAACAACCGAGTCTATCGTCAGCATGCTGCGTACAAGAGCAAATTCGCCAAGAGTGATAAGCGGACAGTCGCGACTCCCGATTGGACTTTCTTGGCGCAGTTCAAGTCGGGGGGAAGCCGTACCCCACCGAAAGTTTTCACGTTGGGCGATCGCGTCACCGTGCTTTTCACCGATCGTACCGTGAGCTTCGATGGCCGCTTCTACAAGGTCCGGGACGCGCGATGTCAACCGGCGCCGATCCAGAAGCCGTGGCCTCCGATCTGGGTGGGCGGCGGAGGGGAGCGCCGCACCCTGCGAATCGTCGCCCGTCACGCCGATGCCTGGAACATCCCGGCCGTCCCTCCCGAGGCATACAGCCACAAACTATCGGTGCTCGCAGAACACTGCCAGGCAACTGGGCGGGACTGCGGTGAGATCGAGAAGACGATGGAGACCTGCGCGCTGGTGATCGACGGCGTGATCGCGAAGCGCCGTTCATGGGAAGCGAAGCTGGCACGGTGGCTCAACGGTCGCCGCAAAGACTCGGGCGAACCGGAACTCACGCAACGGGAAGCGATCAACCGGATTCGGGATACCTATGTCGTCGGCAGCGCAGACGAGTGCCGAGCGAAGCTAGCTGCATATGTGGAGGTCGGAGTTCAGCACTTCACGCCGTACTTCCTCGACTATCCGGACGACGCGACTCTCGAATCCCTGCCCGGACTTCTGAGCCAACCGGCATCAAATCTGGCCGGCAGCCCAAGCCCAACGCCGGGCATGAGACGAGCTGGAACCGGCATCTACTGGCGCGTAGGCAGGAGCTGTGCCAGCGATCTCTGGCGCCCGACTGGCCGAGTCGTCAACCCGGACGTTTGTTCGCATCGCCCGAATCGAGGCCACGCTTTGGGTCGACACCTAAGATTCAAACCGTTCAATCCCCCGGACACACGGTTCGAGTGACATACTTTGGGCGCGCCTGCATCTTCGGACGACCGGACCATTCTTTTGGAGAGGCGGAAGGATTTTGCGCGGTGAAGATAAACCAACTACGGGCGGTCAAGGTCAACATCCCTCGCAAGCAACCCACGTCCAAACCTCGGCGCCCCACGTGGAACAGATCGGCGCCACGTCAATTGCCCATCAACAAGTACCCTGAGTTCTCCACGCTTCCGAGCCTGATGCCTGGCATGGGCGGAGGCGAGGTGTGGGTTCAAGTCACGGCCGAGGACGGGACCTTCGGCCTGGGCTCCTGCAGCTTCGGTGAGTTGACGGCCGCGGTAGTCGATTATGTCTTCAGTCCTCTGCTCGAAGGCCGCGATTGTCTGGCTGGCGAGTACCTGAACGATCTCATGTGGCGATCTGTTCAACGACTCGGGGCGGCCGGGCATGTGGCTGTTGCGCAGAGCGGCGTCGACCTTGCCCTCTGGGATCTCAAAGGCAAACTGCTCGGTCTGCCTGCCTATCGACTTCTCGGGGGTCCATGCAGGAGAACCGTGCCTCTTTATGCCACTGGCGACGATCTGGATTGGGCCATCGAATTGGGATTCAAACACTTCAAGATCACGAATCCAGCGCACTATGACATGAGCACAGCCGGGCTCAATCGAGTCGAAGAGAAGGTTGCCCATGCGCGGGAACTGATTGGGCCGGACGCAGATCTGATGTTGAACGCCGTGATGTCATACAACGTGGAGTTCACTGTCCAACTCGCCGAAAGACTGAAACCGTATCGGATGAGATGGTTGGAAGAACCTCTTGTACCGGTCGATCTCGAAGGTCACATCGCTATTAAGGCCGCCGTCCCCTGGATGCCAATAGCGACCGGCGAAGATCACCACGGAAGGCACGCGTTCAAGCAGTTGGTCGATCACAAGGCTGCCGACGTCCTACAACCTGATCTGAAGTGGTGCGGGGGCCTAACAGAAGCCGTGAAAATCTACACCATCGCGGAGGCCGCCGGACTGATCACCATCCCCCACGGAGGGGCCAACTCGCCATACGGTCAGCACTTCGCCATGGCTTTCCCGGAGTCTCCGATAGCGGAGTTCTGGCTGGGCAGCGATCCCGGGATTCCGCTTGAGGAGGTCCGTCCAATTCCTGGTATGGCGATGCCCAAGAATGGTTCGTTGGTTCCGTCCGATGCCCCTGGTTTTGGCATGGAGATCGACCCGAGTTGGATCGAACCCTGGGACCATAGCCCGTCTGCACATCGAGGTGCGCGCTACAAATACCGGGGATGATAGATGAGGCGACCGCCTCAGAGGGTGGCATGGCAGATAAGCTGAGAGTTGCAGTAGTCGGTACCGGATTCGGGAAGCATCACGTCAGAACATTTCAAGCTCACAGCAGGGCGACGGTTGTCGCGGTCTGCTCGACCGACCAAGATCGGGCGAACGAGAGTGCGATCGAGGTCGGTGTCCCCAAGGGTTATGGTGACTATCGCCGGATGCTGGACGACCACGAAATCGATGCTTTGTGCATCGCAACTCATCCAGCGGCGCACGCTGAGCTGAGCATGGCCGCGCTCTTGTCCGGTCGGCACGTCATGTGTACGAAGCCCCTCGGAGTCAATCTGAAGGAGGCATGGGACGTCCTGCAAATTGCGCGGACCGGCGGTTGCATACACGCGATCGATCAGAACCTGAGATTCACTCCTGTCACCATGTTCGCGAAGTCGCTCATCGATAGCGGTGCCATTGGCATGCCGCTGTTCGCGAACAGCTCGATGTTCCTGTGCGTGGCGAAGTACTTCTCAAATGCACAGGCAAGTCCCAATAAGAATGCCTGGTTTCGCAGCCGGCAGCGAGGCGGAGGCTTCTTGCTCGCCGACGCGGCGCACCAGTTTGATCGGCTGCTCTGGTATTTCGGATCAGTACGTACCGTGTCCGGCTTCGCAAGGACCGCCATGCCGAGGGTCAAAGCTGAAGATGGGACCGTATACGAATGCGATGCAGACGACTCCTACGTAGGCGTGTTCGAATTCGAAAATGGAATGACAGCCACCTCGACGTTCACGCCGGTTAGTTGGCCCGGGAACGAGCGGAGGCTGGAAGTACATGGAGACCGAGGTTCGATCTTGCTGGCCGGGCCAGCCTGGGATCGAGACATCAAGCTTGCCACAAACGGCGACTCTAATTACAACAGCATCGACATTCCTTCAGAGTTCCAACCTGCTGACCTTCCACGAGGTGTGAGCCCGGGCCTGTACGCTCTCGTGGATCGTTTCGTAAAGGCCTGTCTTGACGGGGCGCCCATGTCGCCAAGTTTCGAGGATGGCTACAAGACGCAGGAGCTCATCGAGGCTGTGAGTCGATCAGGGGCCACGGGGGCCCGGCAAGTACTCCCGTTGGATCCGAAGCCGGAAGAACTCCGAATCTCGGTCACCACGCATGGAGCGTCAAAACGGAATCGTCGAGGCGTTTGCTGAGAGGACCGTCTGGTTGGCATGAAAATCAAAGAGGTTCGAACAGTGGTGCTTCCGCCGCGTCCAGTTCCGAAGACCCCGCCCCGGCGTCCTTCATGGTGGGAGAAGTGGCGCGTCGCCAGCCCAATGACCCGATACCCGCGCTATGCTCCCTTCCGTCCGGATTGGTTTCCGCGTTGGGGCAGATTCGGAGTGGTGGTAGTGACGGACGACGGCAGCGCGGGTTTTGCGGTTGGCGCCCACGGAAAGCCCGTGGCCACGGTGATCGAGGAATACCTGGGTCCAAGAATCGTGGGCGAAGATTGCATGGCGACCGAGAAGACTTACGACATGATGGTTCGGCTATGCGCACCGTTCGGTGCCACCGGTCTGGCGTCATTCGCCGTCAGCGCGATTGATCTGGCTCTCTGGGACTTGAAAGGCAAGCTTCTAGGTAAGCCGGTTTACGAGTTGCTTGGCGGTCGAACTTACGATGATATTCCCTGCTACATGACGGGCAACGACCCGGACTGGGCGATCGAACTGGGATTCGAAGGAATCAAACTTGCGTGTCCATACGGTCCCCACGATGGCTTAGACGGCCTGAGAAGGAACGTCACCCTGGTTCAGGAGACTCGAGAGCTCATAGGTCCTGCCCGTGAACTGATGTTGGACTGTTGGATGGCGCTGGACGTTGAGTACACAGTGCGCTTGGCGGAGGAACTTCGTCCATTCAAGCTCGCTTGGCTTGAAGAGTGTCTACCATCAGAGGACATTGGCGGACACATGGTTCTCCGCGAGCGGCTGCCATGGCAGACTCTAGCGACGGGTGAACACTGGTTCACTCCGTACCCGTTCCAATTCGCGGCGGAACGTCACCTCGTCGACATAATTCAACCGGATATCGTTTGGGTGGGCGGCATGACGGCGATGCTCCGAATCTATGCTCTTGCGGAAGCCGCCGGAGTGACGTTTACCCCGCACGTCGGCGCCAACGATCCGTACGGGCAGCACGCTTGTTATGGCCTACCGGGAATCCGATGGGCGGAATGGTCAAGCCCAGTGCCGCCAGGAGTTCCGCTTGCGGAGATGAGCGCGTACCCGGGCATGGCCGTCCCGTCAAGAGGCCGACTGAAACCGACGGACGCGCCCGGATTTGGAGTGGATTTCGAGCCCAGTCGCTTGGACGCATTCCTGCGCTGATCGCGCTTTCTATTGGCTTTGGGCCTTGGCGTCCGAAGCAAGGTCCTTGCACGGGCGATCGACGGATTGCGACCTGGCATTGATCCGTTCTCCGTCGGCCACGGCGCGAGAGGAAATCTGACGACCGGAGATGAACTCGGATCGCGAGCCGGCAGTTGTGATAAAGTCCCGCGACATGACAAGCGGCGGCTCGTGGCCGTTTCTCGTGTCGGTCAGGGCCCGGGCGGGCCAATAGCAGGCACGGCGCATTTGCTAGCCCCGGTTCTCCAGGCACCGCGACCGAGGTGATGGGGTGGCGTACCGGGATCTCAATCGAAGGCCCACGAAGCGGACCGACGATGGCCATTCGTCGCCGGTTGAGCGCAACGCCGGTGAGCTCGAAGAGGCGCTCACGCTTTTCACCGCTGCAATCCGAGGTTGCCACGACCGAGAATCGCGCTGCCAAAGGGTTGTGGAGTGGCTCGCATCTGCGTTGCGAGTTGAATACTCGCACCTGATGGAACCGACGTCCGCGGGCCGCTACTTGCGGATGCGGATCGAGTTCGCTGCCGATCCTTCGCTCTCGCCTTCCCCGGTGATCTTTCAGACGTCGGGGTCACTGCCGTCGAGCGTGTTTTCGCGTCGCACGCCGTTGATAGTCGGTCTGGCGGAACAATTCGAAGGATCCGCCGGGATTTTGGAAGGCGAACTGCGGATAGGTAGCGGCATTGGCGTGCCGGTCAACCGACATGGGATACCGATTGGCGTGCTGGCCGCCTACTCCACGTCCCACGTCACATTTACGAATCAGGACCTCTACCTGATGACTTTGGGCGCCCAGGCAATTGCTGAGGAGATTGGGGACCATGTCGGCCCTGATCAGGATCCGTACGGGGCGGACTGGCGAAGCGTGCTCAACGAGATCGGCAGGATCATGAGGTCGTCGCTGCACATTGACGAGGTTTATACCGCCTTTGTTGAGCAGGCACGTCGAGTCTTGAGTTTCGACAGGATCACGATCACGATTGTCGATCGCACAAACTGGACATTTCGTTACGCGTATTCCTCGGGGGTCGAAGTTCCTGCAGGTTCAGTCGGAAAGGTTTGGTCTCTCGCAGGGACGCTCAAAGAACAGATAATCGCTTCGGGACACGGTCGCATTTCTGGCGAACCCGAAATTGCCGCGGAAGCTGAACGCCACCCTCCCGCACGTCAAGGTCAGTCCCTAGGAATACGCACCCTGGCGGCCGTACCCCTAATCTGGCGCAACGATGTCATCGGATTCCTGACCCTATGTTCGAAGTCAGCCGGGGCATACAGCCAACACGAGCTACAGCTACTCGAGCTGATCGGGAAGGAAATAGGAGGCGCGATCGCGAATGCCGAGTTGTACCGCGATTTGCAGCGATCCGCCTCCGAGGCTGCGACCTTGGCCGAGATCGGACACGTGGTTGGTTCGGCTCTTGAGTTTGGCGACGTATTTACACAATTCGCCAATCGCACAAGACAGCTGATTCCATTCGACCGAATGGCCCTCGCAACTCTGGACGAAACAGCGACCCTGGCTACGTGGCGCCACGAGTTCGGGATCAAGATTCCCGGACGGGTAATTGGGGAATCGACCGAAATCGGCCCGGCCGGACGGGCGGCAATCATGCGGCGTTCCAGCGTGATCCGCTCCGAGGGCTCTTTTTGCCCCGACGACGGGCCGAGCGAGTTCAACGATGTTGGCGCTCAAGCTGGATTGAGGTCGGCACTGGTCGTTCCTTTGATTGTTCGTAATGAGGCGATTGGATTGCTCAGCTTCCGATCGAAAGCTGAGGACGCTTACACACCGCGCGAAGCCGCACTTGCGACCAGGGTAGCCCGCCTAATTGCCGGATCGGTCTGCCACACGACGTTGCACGCCCGGCTTGCTGACGAAACAGGTCAGCGGATCTTGATGGAGCAGATTGGCCAGATGGCCGCGTCGTCGGGTGATTGTCAATCGCTCCTCGCAGGCGTCGCGGAAATCCTGTTCAGGATGATCGGATATGACGCCATAGTCATACGAATCGATGACACGAACGATCAAGGGTCATGTCCGAAATTCGCATGGCGCGTCACTCAAGGGCAAGTGGAACGCATTCCCGTGCCGACACCAGTAGAACAACTTGAGAATTCGATCTCTCATCGCAGTCCGAATGCGATGGTCGAGCAATTTGCAGTCGATCCGGCTCAGCTGGATGTGCATGACCCACAGCGGATTAGATCCTGCGTGAGGGTAACGTTGACCGCAGGGGCGACGTCTTGCGGAACTATGTGGCTTCTGACGCGGACTGAGAGTGTCGGGAATGAGCAACTCAGCTTATTGCAGAGGGTGTCGCCGCTAATCGCCGCCGGGATTGACCGCGTGCAGCTCCATGTGGAACGCGCATCCTTCGGTCAGCATTCGCCGAACCTTTTTGCGAGCAGTGACAGTTCGGCAGATTCATCATCCGTTATGGTTGTTGATAGCCACGCTTCGTGCCGGGCAGCTCTCGGGGCGATGTTCTTGGGGTTGCAAATGAATGTCGTGGCCAGCGTTTCGGAGGAAGACATCCCTTCTACGGCGTCGGCATTCAGGCCCAAATTCCTGGTTCACGGAGTGCACGCCGAACAGCCACCGGATTTCGGGTACGTGACGTCGCTTGAGGAATTCAGACCAGATTTGCGCGTCTTGGTCGTAGCCGAAGGTGCCGAGCCGGACTTGCTGAAGCGGGCGTTGTTGAGCGGGGTGTCGGGATTCGTCCGAGCCGGCCAAAGTCCCGAGTCGTTTATGAGTGCCATGAGGCAGATCGCGATCGGAGGATCGGTCCTGGATCCCGTCCTCGTTCGTCGGTTGGCCGAAAACTCGAATCAGCAACCGAACACCGCGAATGATGCGGCGAACCTGCTCTCCACTCTGTCGGATCGGGACCGCGAAATCCTTGCGGCCGTAGCGCGGGGGGACAGTAACGGTAGAATCGCCGCCACCCTGCACCTGGCCGAAGGAACTGTGCGTAACAGGCTCGGAACGATTTACCGGCGACTCGGCATTAGCCATCGCTCTCAAGCAGCCTTCTTTGCCGCCCGCGCGGGCCTCCTTTAGAACGTTCACGTAAGTCGCGCCCCTAGCATCTGCGCAGATCCAAGCCTTTGCGTTTTTCTTTCCGATCCTGACTTCGGCGTCTGTGACGGAACTCACACGGAATCGGTGAGCTATATCACCAGATGCCGGTGATAACCCTTATCTTCCCGATCCAGCGATTCGCGGCGAAGCTATGGAGTTGTACCAATAGTCCGTCTGGTTCTATCACGTCTTGCGTTCCGATGTTCGTTTCTAGGCAAGTGTGCCTTCGTGGGACTCGGATCGCTTCAGGGTGTACGTCTAGTAGGCGCGGTTCTCACTGTACGGCCAAGCATTTCGTGGGCGATCGGACAGGGGTAAAGATGCGAATCAACAATGTTGAAGTCATCTCGTTCCGCGTAGAAGTTCCGTGGCGCCTCAGCAGGTGGGGTTACCCGGTCCAAGGCGACCCCGTGCCGAGGACCCAAACGATAACCAAGATCTCCACCGACGACGGAGCCACCGGCTATTCGATCGGAGGTGATCCGAATGTCATGGAAAACGTAATCAAGCCCTTGTTCGTTGGCGAAGATGCCCTCGACCGGGAACGGCTCTGGGTCTGGATGGATCAGATGGTGACGAGTACGCCGTACCTCAACGAGCGTCAGATGGGAATCGCCGACTGCGCCCTTTGGGATCTGTTCGGACGGACCGTGAACTTGCCGGTCTACAAGATATTCGGCGGCGCCAGGGAACGGGTGAAGGCCTACGCCAGTACTCACCCGAACCTGGGAGGACCGAAGATCTACGCCGATCACGCGCTCGCTTGCAAGCGGCATGGATATAAGGCCTACAAGATCCACGCCAATATCTATTGGGACCCGCACAATAAGCGTCCCGCGCCGCAACAGCCAGGCTATCCGAAGGAGGACGTCGCGATCTGTCGGACCGTTCGTGAGGCCGTCGGAGACGAGATGGTGCTAATGCTCGATCCGTTCGGCGTGTACACGCTCGAAGAAGCCCTCTGGGTTGGACACGAACTGGAGCAACTGGGCTTCTATTGGCTTGAGCATCCGGTAATTGAGACGCGTGTCGAAACCTGTCGAAGACTCACACGGGACCTGAAGATTGCCATCCTCTCGCCGGAACACGTTCCCGGTGGCATCTTCAGCCGTGCGGAATGGGTCTTGAGCGGTGCGTCGGATATGCTCCGAATCGACATCGGCTATGGCGGCATTACCGGGTGCCACAAGATGGTGGGCGTGGCACAGGCTTACGGAATCAAGTGCGAGATGCACGGCGGTGGCTGGGCACACAACCAGATCCTAGGGTCCACGACCGAGGCGACGTGCGAATACTACGAGCACGGATTATTGGGACCGGGCATGGACTACCCCAAACGCCTTCCTTACCTCAAGTCGGTTCCTGACCCCCTAGACGACGACGGTAATGTCATCCTTCCCAAGTCTCCTGGTCTTGGCATGGAATTCGATTGGGACTACATCAACGGCAATCTGGTCCAGAGGTAGAGTGATGAGACCCATCGATTCCAGTCGATGGTCAGCGATGACCCGTCAGCGGGGCATTTTTGTCGTAATGCCGACGCCATTCGATGAACAAGGAGCACTGTCGGACGGAGACTTAAGGCGCTTGCTTAAGTTCGTTCTGGACGCGGGAGTTCATGGCATCGCCCACCTGCTTGATGCCAGCGAAGCTTCAACCCTAACGGAGGACGAAGCAGTACGCGTCGTACGTACGACGGTCGACATCGTCGACGGCATGGTGCCGACGATCTTCGGGGTGACCCGAGCCACGGCGCTTCAGGCAACGGATGCGGCTCGCCGGTACGAAGACCTTGGCGCCAGCTGCGTGTGTAGCCGTCCTCCGGACTATCGCTTTGGACGGAGACTGACATCATCAGAGTTCCAGGACTATTTCGGAAAGATTGGCGGTGCGGTCCGTATCCCTGTGATGATTCAGAACACCCCGCGGGATCCGATCGCCGTAGACGACCTGGTTGATCTTCTTAAGCTATCGAATATCCATTACGTTAAGGAAGAAAGTTCGATGGCGGGGCACACGATTTCCGAGATCCTCAGACTCTCAGGAGGCAAGTGTCGTGGGATTTTCGGAGGGGCCGGTGGCGTAGACATGCCCGACGAACATCGCAGAGGTGCAAGCGGCTCGATGCCCGGCGCTCATATACCTGAGGCATTCGTACACATGTGGGAGCGGCTCGAATCAGGAGACGCTGAGGGGGCGCGGGTCGTCCGCTCCAAGATCCTGCCTCTCGCATTGATGGAAGAGCGATTCTTCCCCCGAATCTACAAAGAGGTCTTGGTCAAACGTGGAGTGATCTCAAGTGCGGTTACGCGCGTTGCCGGGACCCCTTTGCTCGACCCGTGCGACCACTTGGAGCTTCGCACGATTCTTGAAGACATCGCCTCATTGCTTACGCCGATTCAACGAGAGAGGAGCAGTGGTGCCTGAAGTCGGGACGGAAACTGTCTGTGCATCACGACGTGCTTGGCGCTCATTTTGGAGTTGGCCATGAAGGGCAGTGTGCGTGTTGGCGTGATCGGAACCGGATACGGCAGACACCACGTCAGAGCTCTTAAGGCGCACCCTGGTGTTGTGGTCGAGGCAATCTGTTCGACCGACCAAGCGCGAGCAGAGGCCGACGCAAGGGAACTAGGAATCCCGGCTGGCTTCGGCGACTACAGGAAAATGCTTGAGTCCGCTCCAATTGACGCGGTTTGCGTTACTACCAACCCGGCGAGCCACGTCGAGATCTGTGAAGCATCATTTCGGGCCGGCAAGCACGTGCTGTGCACGAAACCAATCGGTGCGAATCTGCGGGAAGCCCGGCACATCTTGGACATCGCAAGAACCAGCGGATTGGTACACGGGGTCGACCAACACTACCGGTACAATCCAGTCACCTTCCACGCGAAATCGATGATCGCCGCGGGCGCCATTGGGAGCCCTCTTTCCGCTGTAAGCTCTCTGTATTTCGGAATTGCGGACTATTACGGTAATCCGCGAGCCAGCCCCAACAAGAACGCTTGGTTCTCCAGCAGCGATCGGGGCGGCGGTTTCCTGCTCGCTGACGCTCCCCATCAATTCGACCGGCTACTCTGGTACTTCGGGCCGGTGAAGACGGTGGTTGGCCATTCGCGCACGGCATTCAAGAAGGTTGCAGCGACGGACGGCAAAGTCTACGACTGCGATTCGGACGATACCTACCACGCGCTTTTTGAATTCGAGTCGGGGCTCCTCGCTGCAGTGATGTTCAATCCGACCGGGTGGTCGGGCTCATTGCGCCACTTGGAAGTCCATGGCGAATCAGGATCGATGTTGTTGGAAGGTCCCGGATGGGATCAGTCGATCCGCATAGGCCTCGGGTCCGAGAAGGACTGGAAGGATGTGCCTATCCCGGTGCAGCTGACGGCCCATGATCTACCTCAAGGCGTTACACACGCGATCTACGCCCTGTTTGACCGTTTTGTCGCGGCAATCGCTGGCGGCGAGCCGATGTCGCCGAGTTTCGAAGAGGGATACAAAACCCAAGAACTCATTGAAGCGGTACTGCGGTCCGACGCTTCCGGCTCACGGCAAACGCTGCCCCTTCCGTGGGACGGCTAACGCGCCATTCCTCGATCAAGGGGTGAACGGGAGTGGTCGATTCCCGAACAGCCGAACCAGCCGGTCCTTGTCCGCCGGCGGCAACACCGGTGACTCCAATGCAGCTGCATTCTCTTCGAGGTGTGCGATATCGGATGTGCCAGTGAGTACAGTCGATATCCCGCGATGGTCGGCAGCAAACTTGTAGGCGGCAGCAACTAGTGAACCCACGTTGCCACCTATGAGCCAACCGAGTGGCTCTCTGCGAGAGAGGCTACCCCTTTCCAGCAAGCCATCGGCCTCCCATTTTGCTACTAGCCTCTCCAGCATCGTTGAATCGGAGAGTGATAGGCGAACGGGGGCCATGTTCAAGACGCCGGTCTTGCACGAGATCGCCAATGGCAACACCTCTCTGGCGGCCCATTGGTAGAGTATCCCGTACTTGAGCATCACGGTGTCCCAAAGTTCTGGGTCATTCTTCAAGGCCATCGCGATCGCGGCGTGTTCCGCGTCGGAACGAAGGAACTCGCTGAATCCAACGAACCGAAGTTTCCCTGATTTCTTCAGTTTTTCCATTTCCGGATAGAACCTGTCGACAACTTGACGGTAATGGGTCGGCGACAGTCCGTGAAACTGCATGATGTCGATGTAGTCCGTTCGAAGGCGCGCTAAGCTCCGTTCGACGGATGCGGCGAGCGCCGCGGGATCTTCCTTCACCGTGAGCGCGTTACCATCATGGTGAAGCCATTTGGTGGCGAGGATGTAGGTGTCACGGGGTACGCCTTGAAGCGCCCCTCCAAGATCGGTCTCGCTCTGCCCTCCACCATAGGCTTCGGCCGTGTCGAATAGATTGATGCCCAGATCAAGGCATCGACGAATTAGCGCCTTCTGGTCGCCCGCTGTCAGACCTCTCGCACGTCCGAATCCGCCGGGCCCACCGGTGCCGTAGCTCAGGACTGAGACCTTCAGTCCGGTGCGCCCGAGCATTCGATATTCCACTAGTCTTCTCCGACGCCGAGCGGCTTGTCATAGCTGAGCCGGCAGGTTCCTGCTAGACGCTCCGGAACGAGACGGACCAACGATCGACCGTTCGAGAACGGCAATTCGAATTCGACCAATTCCAATGGGACCGGCGTCAGAGTTGCCGCAATCTGGGGTCAAACCGGTCTCTCATCCAGTCACCGAGGAAGTTGACTGAAAAGACCGTGGCAAAAATGGCAATCCCAGGCATCATCGCCACCCACCAGGCGTCGCGCAAAAATTGCCGACCATCTGCAACCATGAGGCCCCACGCCGGTGCCGGCTTCGGTATCCCCACTCCTAAGAAGCTTAGCGTGGCCTCGGCGAGTATTAGTCCCCCGACGGCGAGGCTCGCGAGCACCATCATGGTCGAAAATATGCCGGGCAAGATATGTCGGACTATGATTCGAATTGGGGACGCCCCCGCGATCTTGGCCATCGCCACGTAATCTTGCGTTTTTAGACTCAAGGTGGCCGCGCGCGCCTGCCGCGCAAAGCCGCCCCACGTGAAAACGATCAAGAGAATCAGAATTAGAGCTAGGCTTGAACCGAATACTACGACAACGACGATCGCAACCAGGATGAAGGGAATCGCATGCGTAAAGTCCACGAATCGCATGAGTAGCTCATCCAGGT
>JACQWK010000129.1 GCA_016209525.1 Verrucomicrobiota bacterium | reverse complement strand
TCGGGCTCGGAAAGTCGTTGCTTAACGGACGATGTAGTTAGCATCGCTCAGAGTTACAAGATTACCCGACAATTGTCCCGCATTTTCTTATGGGGCAAGCGCAGAGCTACCCTGGGTCAACGATCGAGCGGCCCAACAACTCCCACGGAGTTGCGCCTCAATCCCCAATATAGCGTTCATCCCATTCGACCTGGTGCTTCCGCAGAAGCGCCCGCAGTTCGTCTTGAAAACTCATCTTGCGATGGTGCTCCGGCTGGTTGGTGATGTACCGGATGACCTGCTCCAGGTTGGATTGGCTCACCGAGAAATCAGCATAGCCCCCTTGCCATTGGAAATCCTCGTACTCGCGGCCTTGCTGCTTCAACCAGTCGTTCGAAACACGCTTCAGCTCCTTGACCCAGTCCGCTTGGGTGATGGTCCGGCCAAAGCGAGCCAGGATGTGAACATGATCCTGAACTCCGCCGACGCGCAGAGGTGGGCAATCCAATCGTTTGGAAACCTCGCCCAGATACGCGTGGGCCGTTTCCCGAATCTTATCGTCACGGAGAAAAGGGCGGCGGTTTCTGGTTGAGAAGACTTCTGCTTATCCGGTTGTTTCAGCAACCCACTGGCTGTGGGCGATCTTTCCGAGCACAGCCCCCAATACATTGGGGTTTGCTGAAACAACCGGATAAGCATGAGAAGACTAGGTGGATGTACACCACGGATAATGACTGTGGCATAGGTTCCTTTCTGTTTCCGCGCCGCAACCCCGTTGGGGTTGTCACGCCGCGCCCATTTTTACCCAGGGTTGCTCGTTCCTCGCAACCCTGGGCTTTGAGATGGAATCCCGTTGGGATTCCTGGACGGACAAACGCTGCAACCAAGGTTCTGGATCGCAGTCGAGACTGTCCAAACTCAAGTCCCACGGCTTACGCCGAGGGCTACATTCTCGCCGCCCCTCCGCGGCTGATGACTCGAAAGTGCGATCGAAGGACCGGACCCAAGCGGTTTTGTTTTGCCGCGCGGAAGAGCTCGGTGTACACGGTTTTCTCGAGAGCCTGTTTGAGAAATGTCTTTCGGGTGGAACAGGCCACTGGCCTGTTGCGGCGGGCTACCAGCCCGCCGCTGTTGGGTGGCAGGTTGCCACCCAAAACGGGCTGGTAGCCCGTTCCACCCATCTTTGACAACAGGTTCTGAGGGCAACTATGACGTCCGAATGGGCCCTTTTTTTCGTCCTGCTGCTCGCCGGGCTTCTGCCGTTCCGCCGGAAGGGCAAGGAGCGCCGAGCTTGGGTTTTGCCGGTCGCCTTGGCGCTCGGTTCGTTGTCCATGCTGGGAGGCGCGATCCGATGGGGAGTGAACCAGGACAGCACCCGCGCGAACGAACAACGCTATCAACACGTGCCGCGGGAAAAGCCGAACGCCGGTTACGTCACTTCCGACCGCTGCCAATCCTGCCACCCGGACGAATACGAAAGCTGGCGCCGCAGTTTTCACCGAACCATGACTCAGTACGCGGATGCGGACTCCGTCGCGGCTGACTTCGATGACGTCAAGCTGGAGGCACGCGGCGAAACTTACCGGCTCCAACGCCGCGGAAATGAACTTTGGGTGGAAATGCCGGACCCGGACTGGAAAGCGGACCAGTCCCGTATCCACCGGAATCTCGATTGGAGCCGCTACACCGACGCGCCGCGCGCGCTCAAACGGGTCAGCATGGCGACCGGCTCCCATCATTTGCAGAAGTTCTGGGTTTCCAGTGAACGGGGAAACCTCCAATACGACTTGCCGTTCACGTTTTTGATCGAAGACAAGCGCTGGGTCCTGCGGGAAGATTCGATCATCCGAGATCCTCAGCTCCCCCTCTTGATCCAGGTGTGGAACGTCAATTGCATCAAGTGCCACACCACGGCCGCTCAGCCGCGCCGTGATTCGGAGACCGGGATTCTCAACACTCGAGTGGGCGAGATGGGCATCGCCTGTGAAGCTTGCCATGGGCCGGCGCAGGAACACATTGAAGCCCACCATCAACCCATCCGCCGGTACCAGGCCAGGATTCGGCACGCGGACCCGACGATTGTCAACCCCCTGCGCCTGTCTGCGAAAAAATCTTCGGAGGTATGCGGGCAGTGCCACGCCATCAAATTGAACCTGGACCGCGACTGGGAACAGAACGGTTCCCGGTTTCGGCCAGGAGACGATTTGGAAAAGTCGATGGCGCTCGTGCTGCCCGCCAAAGGATCCTCAATTCCCGGCCTCGCCGAGGCGTTGAAGGACTCGGAGGAAATCACGCATTTTTTTTGGAGCGACGGGATGGTGCGCATCGCCGGACGAGAATACACCGGACTTGTCCAGTCGCCCTGTTTTGAGCGGGGAACCATGACCTGCTTCTCCTGTCATTCGATCCACCGCAGCGATCCGAATGACCAACTGGCCGTCGGCATGACCGGCCATGAAGCTTGCCTTCAGTGCCACACGGACTACCGCAATCGAGTGTCGGAACACACCCGCCACGCGGCCGAGTCCAGCGGGAGCGAGTGCTACAATTGCCACATGCCGCACACGAATTGGGGATTGCTCGGAGCAATTCGAAGCCACCAAATCACCAGCCCCACGGTTCAGAGCAGCCTGCAGACAGGCCGGCCCAACGCCTGCAACTTCTGTCACCTGGACAAAACCCTGGACTGGACGGCGCGCTACTTGTCCGAATGGTACAAGACACCGCCGCCAATGCTGAACGGCGACGAGGCATCCGTCTCAGCCGCGGTCCTCTGGGCGTTGAAGGGCGATGCCGCCCAGCGTGCCCTCATGGCTTGGAGCATGGGTTGGGAACCGGCGCAAACCGCATCGGGCCGGCGTTGGATGATTCCGATTCTGGCGCAATTGCTCGACGATCCGTACGCCGCCGTTCGGTATCGGGCTGCCCGGACGCTCCGGAGGAATCCTGGCTTTGAAGACTTTGGCTACGATTACGTGGGCCCCGCGGCGGACCGTGCGCAAGCACGCGAGCGCGCCCTGGACCTTTGGAGAAAAACGCCGGCACTCGAACTGGATCGAACAGGGCCGGAAATCTTGATCCTTCCAGACGGTCGGCTTTCTCAGGAAAAATTCGACGCGCTTCTCCGCCAGCGCAACAACCGCTCGGTGTTCATTGTGGAGTAATTCCCGCTCTCCTCCACCGGATGGACGAGAGGGCCGGTGGGCACCGCTGTTGAATGAAGAGACCGGTGCGACAGGTTTCTTCTTCCTCTCCCCGCGAGGAACGAGTGGGGAGAGGACTGAGGAGAGGGGCTATCCAAAAAAACGCCCTCCTCTCCCCGGCCCTCTCCTCCCTTCGCAGGGAGGAGAGGGAGAAGCCGCGCGCTGCGCTTTCTACGCCGGGTCGGAGACCGGCGCCCGGTCACCTTCTCGCTCCCTGCACTTTTGCTTGTTCGAGCGCTGACCGGGCCGGACGGTATTCTGGGTCGATCTGAAGGGCTTCGGTAAACTGCTGAACAGCTTCATCGAAGCGCCCGACTTTCATGAGAACATCTCCCAGCGCCATTCTCACCTGAAGGAGGCTGGGGTGCAGTCGCAGAACGATCTGATACTGCGAGATGGCGGCCGCATAGTCCTTCATGTCCGACAGCAAGCCTCCGAAGTTAAATTGCAACTGCCAATCGTTGGTGTTCTGCGCGATCGCCTGGCGATAAGTTTGCACGGCTCGATCCAGATCCTCCCGGCGAAAACCGCGCAGCTTGTTGGTAATCGACATTTCCGCGAGGCGCTGTCTTTCCGCATGCTCGAGCTGATCTGTGAACGGCGGCTTCGCGGTCATCCTAGCCATGGCCTCGGCCACGTTGAACTCGTCCCAGGCCGTGAATGCGATCAGGTCGGCGCACTCCCTTGGCGACGGCAGCGGGGCCGCTGGCACGCCCAACTCGAGGGCGTTCGTCAGCGCGCCGAGAAGGGTGCCGGCCAACAAGTAATCGCCTTCGAACGTGAAGTGAACGTGGTCGTTGAAGAGTTTGCCGCCCGGAGTGCCTCGATCACTCAACGGGCTCTCGCCAAAAGCGCGCTCGGCATCGGCGGCGTAGATGCCCTCGCGCTCTCGGCCGGATGCGATTTGCCGAACGATTTCGTTCTGGCGGCTGTCGGCGCGAAACTGCATGGCGTCCCAGTCCCTCGCCAAGCGGTAGTGTTCCCGGGCCTGATCGGCTTGCCCGAGCGCCGCGTGGCATCGGGCGAGACGGAAATGCAAATCGGCAAAACGATCGTCCACCCGGAGAGCCTCGGCGTACTGTTGAATCGCGATTTTAAACTGGCCACTGCTTTCCGCCGCCATGCCTGCGGCATAAGCGGCCTCCCACCGGGTTCTCTCCGCTTCCGTCAGGTCTGCGCGGCTCAACGATCCGAGCGGCGGGAAATCTTTGAGATTCACGGCCACGGTTGAGACGATCGCTTTGGCATGCGAATCGAGGATGGTTCGGACCATAGCCTCCAGATTGGCGCGGAAGTTGTCGTAAACAGGCCGCCGACGAGGGTGGTCGGCCAGGAGGCGGTGCCGGCGGAAGTATTCCGCATCCTGACCCTGCGATTTCGACGCACCCGGTTTCTGAACCGCGCGAATCCCCGCTTCGATCAACTGCGCCAGGCGAGTGGATTTGACCCATTGCCCAAGACGGAGCAGCCTCGGGTACGCGGTCAAGCTGATTCCTTTCGGTTCGGGCGCGTGCAAGCCGATGGCTTCGTTGTTGCCCATGTAAATGATGAACAGATCGGGTTGCAGGCGCGCGCACTCGCGGGCAATCGGGAGAATGATGTGAGAATTGATGCCGCGCATGGCGGCGTTGATCACTTCGAGCCGTTGCTCAGGATACTGGCGGCGAAGCATGACTTCGAGGACTCGGGCAAAGCCGAAGGCTGGATCCGGCGTCCCGGCGGCAGCGGATTCGCCCAAGACAAAAATGCGGCGTGTGCCCGGCAACTTGAGCGCTGGGACGAAAATCGGGAAGGGCTGCGTGGCCGTTTCTCTCGGATAATACTGCCAGGCAAACTTCCGGTTGCTCGTGAAGAATCGTCCGTCGTCCAATTTCAGAAAAAAGCTGGTGGGATATCCGTAACCGGACAAACGCAGCCCGCTTTCTATCGCGACGAGAATCAGCCAAGGCAGCAGGAGCACGAGCGTCAGGCGAAAGAGCCACAGCTTCCAGATTGGGATCCCGGTTGAGCCGGAAGCCTTGCCGCAATGAGCAACCGTCTGGGCTGCGGCCGAGGCTCGTACCGCTTCCGGCGTGGTCGTCTGCAAATGGCGATTCCCGCGCTTCTTCTTGCCCATAATTTGGCGCAGCTCAGATTTTCAATCTGCCGTATCGCAGGATTGAATCCTGCGCCGCTCGAATTGTTCCCACGCGCGTGGAATGGCCCGGCGCGATGCCGAATACAGATTGATAGCCTGCAAGTCTGCGCTATGAGGAAAGCACACTAAAAGTGGGTCTTCACACCGTCGAGCCGAATCTCAGTTCGAGGCCGATCTTGGAGTCGTCCCCACGCATGGCGGCGGGCGTCGCCGCCTGCCGTAGAGCCGGGGCGCGTCTCGCCCGGCGGACCCGGCGGCGTGAAATCGGGAGTTCGGCCGATTTTTTGGAGCGGGAGTCCGGGCGGCAAGATGCCGACGGCAGGCGAGGACATCCCCCGCTACAGCCTCAGGGCTCCTGATCCCGTGGAATTGCGCTGACCCAGCTCATGCCGACGGGTCCTTCCCCCCTCACCCCAACCCTCTCCCTAGGGGAGAGGGAGAAACGTTCGCCATGCGCGGAAATGTTCTGCCATCCCGGATTAACCCTACGCCGCGGCATTGATTCCCTCTCCCTGGGGAGAGGGCCAGGGTGAGGGGAACAGAGGCCAGTCAGATTCCTTGAGCCTCGAAATCTTGCCGGTGGGATCAGGAATTGTGAGCCTGCTTGGGGCATTGCTTTTCATCGAAACGCATTTGAATTTTCCTTTCCAAAACCGGGATGATCTAGAATGATTTGAGGAGTTCAGCACACACTTTTCGATTTGAAAGGCCGCATTATGCCCATATCCATCGAAGCAGATCACCGGCTGAGCAAGAAGGAGTTTGAGAAGAGATTGCCCGAGCTCCGCGCCCGTCTGCTGGAAACCCAATCCGCGTTCCGAAAAGCCGATTTCTCCGTCCTCGTCATCATCTCGGGAGTGGATGGCGCGGGAAAGGGTGAGGTGGTGCAGCGTCTGAACGAGTGGTTGGACCCTCGAGGCGTCGATACGCAAGCGTTCTGGCAGCCGTCGGATGAGGAACGCGAGCGGCCACCCTACTGGCGTTTTTGGCGGATGCTTCCAGCTCACGGGCGGATCGCTATTTGCGTCGGCTCTTGGTACAGCCAGCCATTGGTCGATCGGGTGTACGGGAGAACCAAGAACAGCCACTTGGACAGCGCGTTGAACCGCGTCGCCAATTTCGAGCGGATGCTGGCGGACGATGGAATGGTCATTCTGAAATTCGCGCTGCATCTTTCCAAGAAGGATCAGCGCAAGCGCCTGAAGGACCTGCAGAAGAATCCCGAGACCCATTGGCGCGTGCTGCCGTCGGACTGGCAGCACCACCAGCTTTACGACAAGTTCACCCGGACCGCCGAACGCGTCATTCAAGAGACCAACACTCCGAAGACCCCGTGGTTTGTAGTGGAAGCCGCCGACCGTCGCTACCGTGATTTCACCGTGGCCAACATCTTGCTGAAGTCATTGCGGCAGCGGCTGGCTGAGCGCATCGCTTCGCCCTCGAACGGGCCTCCCGCAAAGGCCGCGGTCGAAGCCCGCCGGCGTTCGGGAAACGCCCTCGCGCGCGTGGATTTGAGCCAGGCCCTCTCGGACAAGAAATACCGCAAACTACTGGCCCGGTATCAAGGCAAGCTCAGCCGGCTGATCTGGGCCGCGAATGACCTCAAGATTTCGACGGTGGTGGTCTTTGAAGGTTGGGACGCCGCCGGCAAGGGCAGTGCCATCCGGCGGCTCACCGATGCAATGGACCCGCGGCTTTACCGCATCATTCCCATCGCCGCGCCGACCGATGAGGAGAGGCGGCACCATTATCTCTGGCGATTCTGGCGTCACATCCCCAGGGCGGGCCTGTGCACGATTTTCGACCGCTCCTGGTACGGCCGGGTCCTGGTCGAGCGCGTGGAAGGCTTTGCCCGGCCCGACGAGTGGAAGCGCGCTTACCAGGAAATCCAGCATTTCGAAGAACAATTGGCCGAGCACCGAATCGCTGTCGCCAAGTTTTGGATTCACATCGGCAAGGACGAGCAATTGCGCCGCTTCAAGAAACGCCAGGACACTCCTTACAAGCGCTACAAGATCACGGACGAAGACTGGCGCAACCGGCGGAAGTGGGGCGCCTACGAAGACGCGGTGAATGAGATGGTGGCCCGCACGAGCACAGACTTTGCTCCCTGGACTTTGATCGCGGGCAACGACAAAAAATTCGCCCGCATTCAGATTCTGAGAACGCTTTGCCGGACATTGGAGAAAGCGCTTTAACTTCGATTCGGCGCGCGCTGAAACGGTGAAGCGACTCCCCCGGACTGCAATCGTCGAGATTGTTTGCAGGCTGCGACGAAACTTCTCGTCCTCGTAATCGAATGGTGAAATCGAGGACGACGACGAGAACGAGGACGAGCACGATTCGGTTGCGGCTTTGCCGCGCTGTACCCACGGCCCTTGAATTAAGGACAACCGGCCGGTTCTTGCTCTTAATCGTGCGCTTATTCCAATTCGCATTGAAAATGAGGCGAATGCCCCTCACCCCGTCCCTCTCCCCCTCTGATGGTGAGAGGGTGTCCGTAGGAC
>JACQWK010000003.1 GCA_016209525.1 Verrucomicrobiota bacterium | reverse complement strand
CCGTTCTTCAATGAACTCCCACTGCTGCCCATCACTACCCGCATCGTCGCCCGCCAAATCTGCCCTGGTTCTAAGGAACCCACACTCCATCCGGCCAGCCGCCCAGGCACAAAACCCCCCTGCCACGACGGAATGGGGTTGCCAGCCCCATCACTCCAATACCCACCGCCGGTTAAATCGCCAGGGTTCGATACGAGCACGCTTAATTCTGAAAGCCGACTCTGCATCATCACCCGATCCAACGTCGTTCTCCCCCGATTGGCTACCGACAGCGTGTAAATCACCGTGTCGCCGCTCCGAACCGAGTCCGTATTGGCCGTTAGGACGACCTCAAGCGGTTCGGCGGGTGGACCGAGCGGAGCGTTGTCTGGCCTAAGAGCGAGCGGCGCAGGATTCATCGTCCGTGGCTGTCCGGTCTCCTGCAGAGTGACCGTGGCGGTAATCGTTTTTTCGCCAGCTTCACCGGCGGGAATCTTCAGGGTGTAACTGAACTTCACTGAACTCGGAGGAATATCGATCCAAGCCCAACTCAGATTGCCTGTATCTCCTACTTGTGGTTTGATACCGCTGGCCGGCTCGTTCGCCCCGGACACGTAGGACCATCCCGGTGGAATCTGCGCTTCCCACGCCAAGCCGGATAGACTCCCCGTGTACGCGATCTCGCAGTTGATTGTGATCGTCCCGCCGGACGCTGAATAGGTCGCCGCACCCGCCGTCTGTGTCGCCGTCAGGACGGAGGGAGACATGAGACTGATGGCCCTCTGGCGCGAGATCGAGTTGGCCACCGTCCCGCGAGGCCCGGGGGCGTAGCCATCCACAGTGCCGGCTTGCTCGTGGTACTCGCCGGTCCGCGTTGTCCCCGATCGGTAGTTGAACAGACCAATGACGCGGAGGACTTCGGTCAGCGCGATTTTCCAGTTCTTATCCGTATCCGCGCTATGCGGTCTGCCGGTCTGCGAACCTGGGCCGGGATTGTAGCCATCGACGGTTCCCGTTTCGGCGTGGTACTCTCCCGTTCTTGTTGTGCCGGACCGGTAGTTGAAAAGCCCGATAACGCGCAGCACTTCAGTCAGGCTGATTTTCCAATTCTGATCCGTATCAGCGGAATGATAAACAGCTCGCACGGTGACGAGCAGCGGGTCCGGCGTGACCGAAACTTTCCGAGACTGTCCTCCTTCCAGAACGATAACCGCCGCCTTGAGCTGTTTTCCGCCCGATTCGCCGGGCGGCACGTTCAAAGTGTAGCTGAAGGTCGCCGGACTCATGGGGAGGTCGAGCCAAGCCCATTCCAAAGTTCCCGCGTCTCCCGCCGCCGGTTTAATGCCCGAGGGTTCGTTGATGCCGAATGCGTAGGACCAGCCCGCAGGAATCTGCGCTTCGAAAGCCAGCGCAGAGGGTTGGCCGGAGAAGGTTACGGTTGAAGTGATCGTGACGGTGCCGCCCGGCAGGTAGCCATTGGACGCGTGCGTGGCCGTCACCGAGGCTGGTGGAGTTGGGTTAGGCTCAGGCGTACTGCTCGTCCTTTCAAGCCACATCTTGCTGGAATCTCCCTGAGCGGACCAGCCCGTTGTCGGATTGGTTGGATTGTCCTCCCATTTGATTTCGTACCAAACCCAAAGGTTCTTCGGGTCTTCTTCGATCTTCGGTCCGTTCAAGATCACGCCGGTCTTGCCATCGGTCATCTTGGCAAGCGGAGGATCACAAGTCGTGTTCCCACAGGAGCGGACGGGCAATCCATCGCTTCGATTGATCACCCGGACGCGATCACCCCGCTTGAGCGCCGAGTTCCCCGGAAGCGAGAGAAAATCGTAGATGTTTCCGTCTTTCACTGTGGCCGCTCGGAGCGTCCGCGACTTGCTTAGAATGACCTCACCGTCCAGGAGAACTTCGCCGGGATCGTCCAACGGAAGCGTTCGCCAACCGCCGACTTCCGTTGAATCTTTCCTCGAAACGATCATCATGAGATGGGGATTTGCGGCGCAGCCAAGGCTGTCAACCGTTCCAACGATTTCCCCCGCTTTCACCGAACCGCTCTGTTTGCCGGAAGGATTGTGATGAAGGTATTGCGTCCTGAACGTTCCGTCGCTGCTGACGATGGTCAGAAGGTAATAATCCTTGCCCTCACAACTTTGTTTCGTCGTGGTGGCCGTTCCGTCATGGGTGGCGCGCACGTTCAGCCCACGGCCTCCGCCCCAATAGATGACACCTGGCTGCTGAGGGCTTGCGTAATAGAAATCGACACCACGTCTCGCGGAATCCCAGCCAGCCGCATAGGGCGGGGTCATGTGCTGATCGTAGGACTGTGGCGCCCAGTACTGAGTTTGTGTGACGCTCGTGCCGTCGGGCTTAGCATCGCCCGGTTTGTCCCACGGAGCACGGAGGCGAATCGGGCCGGACGAAACAGTCTGCGCAGCTTGTGTTACGGCAAACGTCTGCCCTTGAACTGTGATCGTGCCTTTACGTTCGGTCGTGCCAGGGTTAATCGCCACCGAATACGAGATGGTTCCGTTGCCACTACCATTGGCAGTCTTGACAGTAATCCAGATGTCACTCGTGTTGGCGGTCCAGGCACAGCCGTCGGCAGTAAGGACGTTGAAGCTGTTTTCTTCAGCACCTGCACCGTGCGTTCGGCTAGCGGGAGAAATCGCGTAAGAGCAGGACACGCCTGCCTGGGTGATCGAGAACGACTGTCCTTGAACCGTGATCGTGCCGTTCCGCGCGCTCGCGCCCGTGTTGGCGGCGACTGAATAGCGAACCGTTCCGCTGCCTGATCCAGAACTGCCCGACGTTATCGTGATCCAGTTGGCACTGGCGCTGGCTGTCCAAGCGCAGCCGGCGGATGTCGTCACGCTCAGCGTATCGCTCTCCGCGCCGGCACCATGAGCGCGGCTCGTGGGAACAAGCGTGTAGCTGCAAGCCGCGGCTTGTTGGGTGATCGTGAAGACTTGCCCTTGAATGTTGATCACCCCAACGCGCTGGTCAGGATTTGGATTCGCAGACACCGAATACGTGACCGTCCCGTTGCCATTTCCATTGGCCGAAGTGAGCGTGATCCAGTTGTGGCTGGCCGTAGCTGTCCATGCGCAGCCGCCAGGCGCAGTGACCCCGACATTGCCATTTTCGGCAGACGCACTGTGAGTGCGCTGGTTGGCCGAGATCGCATAGGTACACTCTACTGTTGTTTTGAAAGTCAGAATGTCGCCGTAGCTCCATCCAGGAGAGATTCCCGCGAGGCTCGCGGTTGAACCGTTCTTGGCCCAAGCGCGGAAGTAGTACGTCGTTCCTGGCGTAAGTTGTGTTAGCGTGGTTGAGAATTCATTGCCGGACGGCGAAACTGCTGAATTGGGGACAACCTGATTCAATGGAGTTCCGGTTCCCCAATCAAATCTGCGTTCGACGATGGCGCTTCCTCCGTCGCTGACGGTTTTGCCGCGAATCGTTGCTGAAGTTGATCCAACAGGAGTGGCTGCCAGGGTTTGGACCGTCGGCAGGGCCACTGACACTGATTCCGCCTTCAGGACACACGTTCCGCTAATAGCCTCCGCTGACCAACCGACGGTGTTGTCCTGCCAACGAATCTTCCACCAGGTGAATCCGTTCGCGGTCTGCGGCCCATCTTCGACCGTGCCCTGATCCCCATCGAATTTCCCTCCGGTCTGAGCGCAACTGGTCCCGGCGCACTCTCGGACGCGGAGACCCAAAGTGCCGGTATTGATGACCTGCACCTTGCCGCCCTTGGCCACGCCGCAGGCAGCGAAGGCTTTGGAATTTGGTCCAACCAGACTGGCCAGATAAATGAAGCACAGGCATGGGAGAATCTGGTTACGGCAAATTCGCAGCAGGGGCATGGGGATAAGGCATCGCCCGAATCGGTCACGTAAGGATAGCGTCTGGCGTTTCATAAGTCTGCTTTCCACTGGGTTGACGGTGTTCCTTTCACCTCTGTTAATCATCTGACTGCCGAGATTCTGGGAAAGGCTTTGTTGATCGCTTCGACACGGCTGTGAACCTGCAATTTCTCGTAGATGTTTCGATTGTGCATGCTGACGGTGTTGACGGAAATCCCGAGCTTGGCCGCGATTGCTTTGCCCGACATGCCTTGCGCTGCGCAGGACAAGACCTGCAATTCGCGGTCGGTGAGCTTGTCTGTCTCCGGCTTGGCCGCGCCTTGGCGTTGAAAGAACTGAACCACCCGGCGCGCAATTTGGCAGGACATCGGCGACCCGCCGGCGTGCAACTCGCGAATCGCTTCCAGCATCTTTGCCGGGCTGATGGTCTTGACGAGGTACCCGTTGGCGCCCGCCGCCAAGGATTCGAAAACGTGTTCGCTGTCCTCCAATACGGTCAACACCATGAACTGGCTTGAGGGGAGGTTGGTTTTCAGGCTCTGAATGCATTCAACCCCTGACGCGCCTGGCAATTGAAGGTCCATGAGGACGACCTGCGGATTCTTCTTCGGTAAGTCAGCCAGCGCAGACTCGGCAGACGGGCAAGCCGCGACACAAACCAATTCCGGTGACTGATTGATGAGATCGGCCAGCCCTTTGAGGACTTGTGCATCGTCCTCGACGATTCCCACGGTGATTCGCGCTGCCGAGTTCTCCGACCTCATGCCGGACATAATGGGAAGTTGGGTGTCTTCGGTCAATTGCACAAAAACAGTACGCCGACAAGCCGGGACCTTCAGTGCGCCGACTTAGAAGGATCACGTTTCTTGACCCGGTGCCTCCAGCGCGTTACGGCGCCGGATTGCGCTGCAACAGTTCGCTGGCACTTGGCAGCGGCACACGCATGCTGACACGCACGCCATTTCCAGGAGACGATTCGATGCCGAACTGTCCGTTGAGAGCCTCAACTCGCTGGCGCATGTTCTTGAGTCCGTGACCAGATTTGGAAACCTTCGGCATCTCCACGCCCTTTCCGTTGTCGCAGATCGTGATCTCGATGCACTCTTCGCCGCAATGGCCAGGCGGGGAAGCCTTCGACTCGGCCGAGTTGAAACGAGCAATTCGGAGGGAGATCTTCGCGTCTGTCGCCTCAGAATGTTTCACAAGGTTATTGAGCGCTTCCAGAAACGCCAAAACGATTTCTCGCCGGTAGTGTCCGCCCAACGGCACCTTGGACAACGCGGAAGGAAAATCGAGATCGCACTGGACACCCGCTGAATCCAGCAACCGCTCGGCTTTTTCCCGGAGGTAAGCGGCGAGGTCATCCAGAGTGTCGAATAGCGGGTCGTGAGCCCAAACGAGTACGTTGGCGTAATCGACGGCGTTCCGCGCAGAAGCCGCGATGGTTTTGAGACCGTCCCGGATTGTCTCCGGTGAGCCGCTAAGTTGGTTCTGAACGAGTTCGCTATAACAGGCAACCTTTGTAAGCTCGTGGCTAAGGCCATCATGGAGGTCCTTGATGAGACGGTTACGCTCCCGCGCTGTCGCCGACGCGTTCGCTTGCTCCAATCCGCCCTCCCAACGGCGACGTTGTTTGCGGTGCCACAAAGCGGCGAACATCAAAGCGGAAAGACACACCGCCGCCGTGAACTGCCACGACTGGAGAATTCGACGGAGGCGAATGCTGCTGGCTGATGCGACTCTTACGCGGAACGCGTTCGAAGCGTCTCCACTCGGATTGACGACCCTCACAGCCCAATCTCCCGGCGTGGCGGTGAAGTCGGGAGTAATGGTAATTTGAGTCGAACTCCTCAGTTTGCTGGGAAGGATTTCAAATTGTTCGCCGGTCTTCGTGTCCAGAAGGATGACTTTGCACTCCGGCTCGAAGTTAAGTCCGTTGATTGTGAAGTGCTGGGGTCCGTTCATCGCTGGAATCGGGTCGGGATTCGCGTGGGTGATGACGGGAACGACCTTGGGCGCCTTCACCGGAAACTCGAACTCGCCCGAAGCGGGACCGTCAGGACTCAGGACCGAAACCGACCAGGAAGCGGGAAAGGGCGGAAAGACGTGATGAAACACGATCTGCGAGCTTGATCGAGACTTTAGGAATCGAACCGAATAGACCTTGCCCAGTCTCTTATCGCTGAGCCTCACGACGCAGTTCGTTGCGAAATCACTCCCCGTGATCGTGATTGGCTGAGCACGCTCGGAACCGATCACGGGATTCGGATTCACACCCGTGATCGCGGGCATTTGGGCGAGCGCGGACATAGTGGCGGGCAAGACTGTGCTGAACAGGAGCAAAGTTAAGGTGACAACTCCACGGCAGGAAAGCAGCCGACCCGGCGTGCGCTTCTGAGAGAAGTTGAATTGTCGAAGTCGCGGATGCACAGGCTGCGGAACTATTCCTAACGCTCGGCACGGTAGCCGAGATAGAGACGTCGTGACAACGACGTTTTCGAAGCGAGACCTACGCTGCGAATTTCCGCTTAAGCCAACGCTGACGCCACGGTGGCGTTGGAAGCAGGATTGCACGCGTGATGGTTTCTTCTACAACATCCGACTGAATCAACCGGGATGTAACGACGGAGCGTGCCTCGCTGGCTGGCCGCTTGATCATTTCGCTTTCGTTTGCTTCAGTCACCTTTTGCCAACTCTCGAACGCTTCGCGCAAACGTCTGCGCAGCACGAGCCATTCGCTTTCCAGCGCAGCTTCGTCAATCGTGTTGTTGATCTTGTCGAATTCCTTGGCCGCGATGTCGAGCAATTCCGCCAGGTTCACTTCGCTGGTCATCTCGCCGAGCAGATGGCCGTCCAGGACCAGTTCGGCAGCATCGGCCTTTTCGTCGATCTGGCTCTCCATTTTTCGATCCACGGATCCTTCGCTGATGATTCGGTACACGCTCAGGTCTTTGGCGCTGTTCAGACGATGGGACCGGTCCTCGGCCTGCACAACTTTATCGAGCGCCCAGGGGTAGGAGAGCATGATCTCATTGTTGCAGAGTTGGAAGCTGTGGCCTTCGGCCATACACTCAATGCCGGCCAGCATCACCGGCACCCCGCCCGCTGGTCCGCGCTTGAACACGGCCGCCATTCTTCCCCGTTGGGTTTGGCTGGTGCGCCCGTCCAGCACGAAGTGTTTTACGCCGGCGTCCTGGAGGCGGGCACTGACTGTATCCAGCGGATCGTGGAACGGACTGAAGACGATGACTTGTTCGCCGCGCCGGAGAACCTGCTCGATCAACGTCAACGCGGCGGCGACCTTCGGAATGTAAGCCGGTCCCCGGCCCAGCGGGAGCAACGGCGAGTGCGGGGCCGCGGCGACCATGCGCAGCATTTGCAGTTGTTTGCCCACGGCGGGCAGGCCGTTTTTATCGACCGGTTTCCAATCGAGGTATTGCTTGTAAAGCCTGGCCTGAGCGGTTCCCAACGGAGTGCGATACACGTGACGGTGTTTCTTGACGATTTGCTCGCCGACGTCCTTCTTGCGCCGGCGCAGGATGATCGGGGCCATGAGCTTCCAAATGCGGTGAATATTGCAGACTTGAGGGGTGAGTTTGACGAATCGCTGGCGGCGTCCGGTCCCGCGTTCTTTGGCTTCCTTGGTCAGGTTTCTCTCCGTGACACAGAACGTGGCGGCGAAATCATCTTTGTCTGTGATGGCGTAAGGCCAGCGGGCGTGCGCTTCCAAGTGGCCGCCGCAGGCCCACCAAGCGAGCCAGAAGACATCGGGAGTTCGATTTTTGATGGGCGTCGCCGTCAGTACCAACCGGTGGAGAGCGTTCATCTGCAGGACGCCGGTGCCGATGAGCGTCGTTTCGCCGCCTTTCATTCGCGTGCCTTCATCAACAATCACGGCGTGGAAACAGTCCTGACAGAGATCGGCCAAGGTTGGAGACAAGACGCACCGCGCGGGAAATCGAGGCTCCCTTTCGTCCAATCGGTGTCCCCACTGGCCAATATTCAGCCCATAGTGGCGAAGCTTCTCCACGCAGAATTCACGGATGATCTCCAATTGCTCCGAATCGCTGAGGTCGTCCCAGGTCCGGTTGACCTTCACGACTTCCGTTCCTTTGCTTGCGCAAGCGGATCTGAAAGTCCGAGATTTGGCCGGCGAGCAGGAGCGGTCGTAATCTTTCCTGGTTTCGCTGTCGCTCAAGATTTTGAACGCGTCATTGATCCGCTTCATCATTTCCTCACCGTCAGGTTCAGTCGAGACATCCGGATGGTATCGTTTCGAGAGAAGCCGGTATGCTCGGCAGAGTTCGGCCGGTGTCGCGCAACGTGGGACGCCGAGCAGCTTATAGTAGCCCTTGGGATCGGCGGCAATCGATCCGCGTTCGAACTCCGCACGGACGGATTCCACAGTCAATCCGAGGAATTGGAGCAGGACTTTGGGGTGTGCCTTCAGCGGATCGGGAAAGTCCCCCACCCCGTTGCTCCCGAGCTGAGTGTAGCTGGTGATGTAAAAGCCGGGCGGGAGGGAGCGCCGGCCCGTCGTGGGGTCGAGCTTGGACAAACGCAAGAAGGTGTCCTGACTATCGAGGGCGGTGACGTTGGTTTTGAAGATCCGTTGCCCTTCGTCGATGAACTGCTTGTGCAGATCGCCCGGTTCGATGATCAGCACTGGGGCCTTTGGTGTGATGGAAATCGATTCGGAGAACCGGTGAGCCGGGGTAACGGCGAGTTGCTCGTTTCGCGGACTCTCTGTTTTGGACGAATGAGTCGGCGAGTCGGCTGGCCAGTGGATCGGCGAGACGGTGTAATCGACCTTCAGGAAGGCCCAGCAATAGGCGGCCCAGGTT
>JACQWK010000127.1 GCA_016209525.1 Verrucomicrobiota bacterium | reverse complement strand
CTCCCTCAAGGGAGAGGGCACCGCACCTCGCGCATTGGAGCCGGATGGGACTGCGGGGCCATTGCACGCTGAAGTGGGCCGAGGCCGCGCTCCGCGTTTTCAGTTTCTCAGTCCGACCATCTCCATCAACTTCGCCGTCTCGCGGTAGGCCTCTTCCACCCACTCCACGATCTTCGCCGGGTCCGGCGCGTATTCGAGCTCGATCGAAATGGCGCCGTCGATTCCGAGCTCTTTGACGGCCTGGAGATAGGGCGCAAACTTCACCACACCTCGGCCCGGCGGCAGGTCGCCGTGGACTTTCCCATCGCAATCACTCAGATGAACGTGGATGGCTTTTCCCTTCAGTTTCTTCACCCCCGACGGACTGGTGTCGGAGAGAACCAAGTGGCTGATGTCAATGTTCGCCCTGACGCGGGCGTGATCGGTTTCGTCGATGAACCGGGTCATCGTATCGACACTGTTGAGCAAGCTGAGGCGAAAAGGCTCCAACTCCAAGGCGATATCGACTTTTTTCCGGTCGGCGTAATCGCCGAGGCGGCGGCACGTTTCTACGCCCCATCGCCACTGGTCCGCCGGGGGGATGACTTCCCGTTGCCAGATGTATTCGCCGAGCACGAGCAGAATATTCTTCGCTCCCCAAGTTCTGGCGAGATCGATAAACTTCTTGCACCGATCTAGATGAAACTCTCGGACCGGTTCGTTAAAGTCGATCAAGCCCACAGCTACGACCGGCAGGGAGATGATGGGGAGATCAAGATTCTCGGCGGTTCGGGCGACGAGTCGAATTTCCTGGGGCGAAAGGCCAAGCGCCTCCGTGAAAATATCCACGGTATCGAAGCCGATCCTCGAGATGTGTTTCAGTCCTGTGGCCGTGTCAATGCCCACCTGATGGAAGGCGCTGTTAATGATTCCCAATTTCATATTGTTACTGGCTGAATTCGGACTCGTCCGGATCTATCGCGGACGAATTGGCGGCTCTGAAGGTGCGCCTCACAGTAAAGGAAAACTTCGACTTGGCAAGCGCACTCCGAAAGAAGTAATTCTTGCCTGGTCCAGCCGGCAGCGTAGCGTTCACAGGCAGAAACTATGAAAAAGAGATTCATGCGTGGGTATCTGAGTGGAGTTGCGGCGCTCGCGTTAGGGTGGGGTTGGGCAAACGAGTGCTTGGCGCAGCCGGCCGCGGCGCCAAGACCGGATGGAGCCGGCGAATTGCGATCCGGCAGAAATTTCATCCAAACTCGGGTTCACTCCGAGAGTGAGGACAGACGGATTCTCGAGCTCTTCGATGGCCTCCGCGTAGCGGATGTCTCCGACGGGATGGACGCCGTCGGCCTGCAAAATGTCGGCTTGATGAGCGCCGACATCCGGCCACTCTGGAAGGACACGCAAAAATTTACTCATCGGTTCATCGGCATTGCCGTGACCGCGCGTTACGTTCCCACTCAGCTCCCTCCGGCGGGCCGGATGCAGACGGACGAATACGACAAATGGGTGGGCGACTGGTATCGGAACAAATCGAGCGAACCCTTCGCGGCGCTGCTGCGTCCCGGCAGCGCGCTCGTCATCGAAGACGCCGCGGAAGTCGATGTCGGATCGATCGGTTCCAACAACATCATGAGCTGGAAACTCCGGGGATGCGTCGGCGTGGTCACCAGCGCGACCGCGCGGGACACGGACGAAATCATCACCGAAGGGATTCCGCTCTACTTCCAGAAGCCTGGCCGCGGCATCCGTCCCGGTCGAAACGAAATCGAGTCGGTGAATCGGCCCATTGTTTGCGGCGGCGTGCTCGTGATGCCGGGCGATGTGATTGTTGCGGATGGCGACGGGGTCATCGTCGTGCCCCGCGCGCGGGCCGAGGAAGTCGCGAATTACGCCAAGAAGATTCTCGATGGCGACAAAGCCGCCCGCCGGAAGCTCTACGAAAAGCTGGGCCTGCCGGCGGATGCTTCTGTGAAGTAACGACCGCGCAGTCCTTCTGGCAGATTCCGCGGGAATTTAGAACGTGATATCGATAAGCTCATGACCATGTCGAGAACCGAAACGCCTCATAGCCCTCCAAATTCCGGTGCGGTTCCCTCGCCCCTCGAAAAGGCCGGGGAGAAAGCCGCAATGGCGCCGTCTGACTTCATCCGGACGGTCGTCGCCCAGCACGTTACCGAAGGACGATACCAACGCATTCACACACGTTTTCCGCCCGAACCCAACGGCTATCTCCATATCGGCCACGCCAAGAGCATTTGCCTGAATTTCGGCATCGCGCGCGAGTTTGGCGGCATCTGCAACCTCCGCATGGACGACACGAACCCAACCAAGGAAGACGTCGAATACGTGGACTCGATCACCGAAGACGTGAAATGGTTGATCGGAGGTTGGGCAGACGACCGGCTGGGCATGAAGTCCAAAGGAAAAACGCCGGAAACGCAATCGGTGAATGGCGTCGCCGATTTCCACTTGGCGCCGGCAATCTCGAACCCGAAATCCGAAATTCTGGAACCCTTTTATGCCTCCGATTATTTCGCCCAACTTTACGAATACGCGCTGCGACTCGTGAAAAAGGGGCTGGCTTACGTCTGCGATCTCTCCCCCGAAGACACCGACAAATACCGGGGCGCTCCCGATCGTCCCGGCCAAGAAAGCCCGTGGCGCAACCGCGGCCTCGAGGAGAACCTTGACCTCTTCATCCGCATGAAGAACGGCGAGTTCCCCGACGGCTCCCGCACTCTTCGCGCGAAGATCGACATGGCCTCGCCGAACATTTGGATGCGCGACCCTGTGCTCTATCGCATCCGCCATGCCGAGCACCATCACACCGGCGGCACATGGTGCATCTATCCGATGTACGATTTTGCCCATTGCCTGAGCGATTACATCGAGGGGATCACGCACAGCATTTGCACACTGGAATTCGAAGTCCACCGCCCGCTTTACGATTGGATTCTGGAGAACCTCGATTTGCCGCGCCCGTTGCCGCACCAATACGAATTTGCGCGCCTCAGCCTCGGTTACACCGTGATGAGCAAACGCAAGCTCATGCAGCTCGTCAACGAAGGCCTCGTCTCCGGCTGGGACGATCCACGCATGCCAACGATCAGCGGCCTGCGCCGCCGCGGCGTGACTCCGCCAGCGTTGCGGGACTTCGCCTACAACATCGGCATCACGAAATACAACGCCCTGACCGACGTGGCCGTGCTTGAACACGCCATCCGCGATGACCTCAACCGGCGCGCCCTGCGCCGCTTGGCCGTGCTGCGTCCCATCAAAGTCGTCCTGACCAACTTCCCTGAAGGCAAAACGGAGGAACTCGATGCGGTCAACAATCCTGAGGATGCGAACGCCGGCACGCGCAAAATTCCTTTCAGTGGCGTCCTTTACATCGAGCAGGACGATTTCATGGAAAACCCGTCGCCCAAATATTTCCGACTCCGCCCCGGCGGCGAAGTGCGTCTGAAATACGCCTACATCATCCGCTGCGATGAAGTCGTGAAGGATTCCTCCGGGAAAATCGTCGAACTGCGTTGCACCGCCGACCTCGACAGCAAATCCGGCGGCCCGACGGCAGGTCGCAAGGTGAAGGGAACCATCCATTGGGTCAGCGCCGACCACGCGATCGACGCCGAAGTGCGCCTCTACGACCGCCTCTTCACCGTGCCCGAACCGGACGCCTCGGGCGACTTCAAGCAGTACCTCAACCCCCACAGTCTCGAAATCGTCACGGCCAAGTGCGAACCGAGGGTGAAGGACGCGAAACCGGAGTTGCGATATCAGTTCGAACGACTGGGCTATTTCTGCCTCGATAAGGATGCTCAACTTTCAACAGACAAGACCCGACTGATCTTCAATCGCACGATTACGCTGAAAGATACTTGGGCTAAGGAGGCGCACAAGAGTTACGAGTGATCAAGGCTTCAAATCTGACCTGCCATCACCTTGGAGGTTGATTCGTTCAGGAGCCTATGCCCCGGCGCGAACTTAAGAATGGAAAGCAAGTTGCCGACTGGTTGTCAGAATTGGCCGAGAGCCTGAAAGCGCCGGCCAACATGACGCTCATCGGTTCGGCCGCCTTGCTCTGGCACGCCTTCAATCGAGTCATCGATACAGAACTTCCTGAAGCGAGCATGGACGTTGATCCGGTGACCGACAGCGACGAAGTGGCGATGCATTGTTACGAGGCGCTGATCGGCAGTGAATTTGAGCGCACCCATGGCTGGCACGTCAATCTGATGCCGGACACGGTCCTCCGCGAGCTGCCTGAAGGCTGGGAGCAACGTGCAACGGTTCGCCAGGTCCATCGATTGCGGCTGCGTGTCCCGGCGCCCGCCGACCTCATCGCCGCGAAATTAAAGCGCAACGACCCGCGCGACCATACACACGCCGAATGGGCCAAACGTATCGGATTGCTCGGTTGAGCCAATCTGCTACGTTCCCCGCATGTTCGTGAACGGCATTCATTTTCAGGAATACGCCAAACTGGAGTACGGCCGGTTGCTCTGGCGTGTGCCGGCCTATCGCGAACGCCTCCTCCGGCACTGGAAAGACCTGCGCCATCCGCATGCCGAACGCTTTGCCGAACACGAAACCGAGGTGCGGCGGATTCTGGAAAGTCCCAAAGGCTCGGACGCACAACTCGACGCCGAACTGCGCCAGCGAGGCTTGAGCTTGCGCGTCGTCGTGAAGGAAATTCCGTCCGTGTTTGGCTCTTTCTTTTGACGGCAGAGCCGATTCTGAGATTCCGATTCTCCAGCGTGAGCCGGGCTTCCAGCCTGCCTCCATGGACATATCGCTCACTGGAGCCGGAGGCAGGCAAGCTGCCTGCCCTACTTTGAGAATCCGCTCCAGGCGCCTCATGGCAACCGATTCGTTCAAAGATTTCGTCCTCGACCAGCTCAGCGGACTTCCGAGGCTGCGCGCCAAAGCGATGTTCGGCGGTTATGGGCTGTATCAAGGGGATCGTTTCTTCGGCATTCTGATGGACGGCCGGCTCTATTTCAGAACCGACGCACAATCGCGTTCCGCTTTCGTCAAGCTTGGCATGGGACCATTTGTTTATGAGAAGGCGCGGCAGATTGTGGCGATGAACTATTATGAAGTGCCGCCCGCGGTGCTGGAAAACAGAGACGAAATTGTGGCCTGGGCGACTCGGTCTATTCAGTGCGCCGCCACGTCGCGCCGTAAATCGCCGAGGAGTCGAAAAGCGCCGGAAGCGTGAGCTGCGCGCGATGGCGTCTTGCGAAAGGAGAGGAAATCGCACTTTCCTCACCGCGCCAATCCCAGGGCGCCGGTTTCTTCAAGCGCTGCGGACGGTCCTCACTCTCCCGGCGGGAGAGGGTCGGGGTGCACCGTTGTTGAATTAAGAATGAATTCGATTCCATCCCGAGCAGGTCTTGCTCTTGCACTTACTCGTAATCTTAATCTCTCCAGGGAGTTCCGGAGTAAGAGTAAGAGCACGATTAAGAGCAAGAAACGGTCGGTTGTCCTTAATTCAACCGCAGTGGGGCCGGGGTGAGGGGGAAAGCCCACTTGAACTCGACGCGCCTCCAAACTTGGGCGGTGAGACTTAGATTGCTGAGCCTTCTTCTGCCGGTTGCAACGGCTTGAACCGGGTGCTTGCAGAGGAGACCGCGGGAGGGACTACACGCGGAAGGCTTGTAGTCCCGACTTTAGGCGGCCCGAACCGGCTAAAGCCGGGACTACAAACGCCGACCTGTCGTTCATCCAACGGTCTCGTCAATAAGGCTCAAACGAAGCCCGTATCTGCTCGGCGCTATAACCCGCTCCCAACAACAACATGAGTTTGATCCGGGCCTTATGGCTTGGAATCATCCCGCCCAGAATCGCGCCCATGCGTTTGAGTTGCCGGCCCGCTCCCTCATACGCGTAGGTGTCGAGCACCCGGCCACGCGGACAGCGAGAGGTGACGACGACTGGGATGCCGGCGGTAATCGCTCGCTGGATCGCGGGCAGCGCTGCCACCGGCACGTTTCCTCGTCCCAAGCCTTCGATGACCAGCGCTTTCGCTCCATCGTCGATGGCGAAGTTGATGAACCGACCGTCCGAGCCTGCCGCCAGTTTGATGATTTCGACGCGCTGCTCCAGTTCCACGGAGATTTGTGGTGGAGAGCCTCCCATCTCCTGGTGTGGCTTGGAAGTTGCCGCCGGCAATTCGACTTTAGCGCCGGCAATATGTTCGCGTCGGAGTGGACGGCGGGTGACAATGATCCGGTCCTTGTCAACGATCCCGAGCGGCCCGAAATCACGGCTTTGAAAGGTGTCCACAGCTTCGGTATGGGTCTTGGTGGCTTCGGCCGCGGCGATGATTTGGTCCCCCATGACGATGAGGACGCCCAATCCCCGCGCGCTTGGGTCAACGGCGACTCGGACGGCTGCGCGCAGATTTGCCGGACCATCCCAACTGAGTTCGGAACTGTTCCGCATTGCGCCGACAAAAACCACCGGTTTTTCGGAATCGAGCACCAGGTCGTGCAGATAGGCTGTTTCCTCAAGAGTATCGGTGCCATGAGTGACCACGACCCCGGCGATCCGGTCAGAGGCGAGCTGGGCTGCGGCTTGATGGGCGAGTTCCAGCATTTTTGGCGGTGTCATGTGCGGACCCGGCAGAAGGGCGAAATTGATTACGTCGATGTTGGCGATCTCATTAAGTCCTTCGACTCGCGCGATGATCTCTTCCCCGGAAAGCGCCGGGACCGGTCCGCCGGTCTTGGGATCCACCCGCATGGAGATCGTGCCGCCGGTGAAGAGAATCGCGATCTGTGGTTTCATGAATGAAAGCATCCGAATGGTTTGTGGATCGCATGGTAAGCAAGCGAGAAGACTCGTCCACCCAATAAATTTGCGTCCCGTGCCGGGCGGCGAGAGGCGCAGCGCCACGACTCCGCAGCCGAAGGAGGCGCGGCTGTCGTCGAAGACCCAGCCGCAGCGCGCTCAGATTCCGGAGGCGGTCAGGGATTTGCTTCCTTGCTTGGGTGGGCTCGGCTACCATCGCGGCGCGTGCAACAATCCACAGTGGCTCACGATCATCTATTGGCCGACATCTCACTCTGCATCGTCATTGCTTGGGCGCTTGCGGTGATCGCCAAGCTCTTGCGGCAGCCTCTCATCGTCGCGTACTTGACCGCCGGGCTTTTGGTAGGACCTGTTGGCTTTGGTTGGGTCCGCAGCCAGGAATCGATCAGCACCATTTCGGAGCTCGGTCTGATTTTGCTCCTTTTCATGATCGGGCTGGAGATCGATCTGAAGAAGATTCTCAGCGCCGGCCGCGCGATCTTGGTCATTTCGCGATCTCGACGAACCGCTCGAGGCCCCGGCGGCTGGGCACGGACATTTGGCCAAGCGGATTTATCTCCTGGGCTTCCATTGGACAGCGAGTTCGTTGCTGGAGGAACTTTCCCGCGCCAATTCGGATCTCCTGAAGGACCTTGCGGTGATTGATTTCAATCCGCATGTGAATCAAGAACTCGTCTGTCGCGGCGTGTCGGTGGTGTACGGCGACGTCAGTCAGCGGTCCACGTTGCTGCACGCCGGCGTAGGCGAGGCTGAGATTATCGTTTCCAGCATTCCCAACGCGCTGCTCAAGGGCACGACCAATTTGCGGCTCGTCCAGGAGCTTCGCCAGATCAATTCCAAAGCCAAAATCATCGCCCACGCCGAGCTGTTCGAAGAAATCCCGAAGCTCTATGCCGCGGGCGCCGATTACGTGAGCGTGCCGCGGCTCATTGAAGCTGGGGTCATCCGGGACGTGATTCTCGCCGCGCGCGAGAATCGACTCGAAGAAAAACGAGCCGAACTGGAGCGGGAATTGGTCGATCGCAAGGAAGCGATTGCCTGAGACGCCAGAGCAACAGGCCGGAACACCGCGCCTGCGGTGTCCCCGCGCCGTGCAGGTGCGGAACCCTTCTCATGCGCGGAGGACACTCCATTTCCGAGAACACAAACAGTTCCGCCGCTGCACGCGGCGGAAACGGCGCAGGCGCGCCGTCCCTACGATCAAGAGATGCCTCAAGCGAACGGAAGCGCGAATGATTCGCGCAGGACGATCCTGTCGTTTTTTCGGTGGAAGTGTGTGCTAAACTGCGGTCGTGAAAACGATGCCCTCGACGACGCTTACGGTTGATGAGATGGAACGGGCCTGGCGCACGCGGGATGCCACTTACGACGGAGTATTTTTTGTCGCCGTCACGACCACCGGCACCTTCTGCCGCCCTTCCTGCTCCGCGCGGCCAAACCGGGAACACCTGCAATTCTTCCGGTCCGTGCGCGAGGCCGTTTCCGCAGGTTATCGTCCCTGCAAGCGCTGCCGGCCTGAACTGGCCAATGGCCAGCCGCCCGGCTGGGTGACTGCTTTGATGGGCGCGGTCGCGGCCTCACCCGAAGATCGGTTCCCGGCTCCGCGCTTGCGTTCCTTGGGCGTTGCGCCGGAGCGGGCGCGGCGTTGGTTCCAGCAGCACTATGGCATGACGTTCGCCACTTGGTGTCGCGGACTGCGCCTCTCCGCGGCGTTTACCCGGATTCGGCGTGGAGAGCCGCTCGACGATGTGATCCTTGGTCACGGCTACGAGTCGCACAGCGGGTTTCGAGACGCGTTCGCCCGCACGTTCGGCAGACCGCCAGGCAAAGCCGCGCTGGCCGACTGTATCCGGATTTCCTGGTTTGAGACGCCGCTCGGCCCCATGCTCGCCGCCGCAACCAACCAAGGAATTTGCCTTTTGGAGTTTGCCGATCGGCGAGGTCTTGAAGGAACCTATGCGGATATGCGGCGGCGCTTTGATCTCCCCGTCGTGCCGGGGCTTGACGATTTTCTGAACGCGCTGCAGCAAGAACTGCAAGCCTATTTTGCAGGCAGTCTCCACGAATTTCGTGTAGCTGTGGTCCTCCGTGGAACGCCTTTTCAGGAGCGAGTCTGGCGGGAATTGCAGGGTATTCCGATGGGGACAACGCAGAGCTACGAGGAAGTGGCGCGGCGCATCGGCCAGCCCAAGGCGGTCCGCGCTGTGGCGCGCGCCAATGGAATGAATCGGATTTGCCTGCTCGTGCCCTGCCATCGTGTCATCGCGAAGGATGGCAGTCTCAGCGGATACGGCGGCGGCGTCTGGCGCAAGCGCTTCCTGCTCGAGTTGGAGCGAACTGGGAAGTTGCCGGGTCGTGATTCTGGTGTCCAGTCGAGTCTTAAAGCTATTAATTCCAGCCGCTGACGTGAGGAGGCGGTGCTTCCAAAAGTTGTCGGTGGAGCATGGCGGCCACGCCGCTTCAACTTGAGAACGCCGGGACGGTTTTGTCAATCCAGGGGCTATCGCGTGCAGCAATTCTCATTTTGGCCGTAAGGCGGACACTCCTGTCCGCAAATCCTCCGAAAATGTGCGGACAGGAGTGTCCGCCTTACGGCCACGAACCGCGCCCTTTGCCAAAATGAGAATTGCTGTATCGCGTGCGCCGGCGACAATCCTCCCTCTCCCAGCGTGAGAGGGCCGGGTTGAGGGAGAATCGTCGGCCAATTCCAACGTTACGGGTTTGCGGGGCCTTCCACCCTCACCCTGACCCTCTCCCTCAAGGGAGAGGGAATCGTCCCCCGCGCGTTGGAGCTATCTGGGACCGCCAGGGTCTCGCACACAGAAGCGGGCTCAAGCCCGCACTCCGAGTGGAACCGGCAACTCATGGATGCACGACATGAGGAGGCAGGCAACGATTTACGAATTACGATTTACGATTTAGCTCGGTTCCAAGCACTACTCGCTTTGTCCCCTGTGTCCAAACCGTGTGTTCAACCACACGCCAGCGACCAACAGCGTTCCCAGCAGGACATACTCGAGATGACTGATCTTGAACGGCAGATTCTTGTCTCCCCAGACCGCGGCACCTCTCAAACCCTCGTCCATCACCGCGATCAACAACACCCCCAAGAAACTTCCCCATAACGAACCAGCGCCTCCCTGCACTCGAGTCCCGCCGAGAACGACCGCTACGATCACGTGCAGTTCGAGTCCCGTGAGCGAGCTGGCGCTCACGGAACTGTTCCGGGCCGTGAAACACAGAGCGGCCAGAAATGCGAGAATGCCCATCAGCCCATAGACTTCGCAAAGCCGCCGAGTCACGGGGATACCCGCGTAGCGCGCCGCCACGCGATTGCCGCCGAGCATCAAGATCTCGCGCCGCCAGCGGGACTTTTCGAAAAAGCTGCCTCCGATGATGAACACCAGCGCCGTCGCGGCGAACGCTCCGGAGAATTGTCCCAGCCATTCGTAGCCGGGCACATCCACAAACGGAGCCTTCTCCAAATCACCCATCAGAACAAAACAAAGTCCGCGGTACAGAATCATTGTTCCCAATGTCGCGATGATCGGCGGAATGTTTAGAATCGCTACCAAAGCCCCGTTCGTCAGCCCAAGGAACAGCGCGAACGCCAATCCGGCCGGCACGGCCGTCCACCAAAATCCCAGTCCCGCCGGAAAGGAAGACATGAGGCAGGCGATCAGTGCGACCATCGATCCCACCGAAAGGTCGATCCCAGCGGTCATCAAAACCAGAGTCATCCCTGCCGCAAGCAGCAAGATGGGAGCTGATTGGGCGAGAAGATCTCCGACGAAATGTCGAAGGTAGGTCGTGAGCGCGTCGAGAGAATTGATGTTTGGCGCGCTGACGGCCGTGAAAAATGCCACCTCGGCCAGCAGGAGCAGAGGCAGGACGAAGCGTCTCATGCGAGTTCGGCCAGCCATTGGTCCTTCCGATGCCAAGCGCAATCGAGCCCAATGACGGCCAGGATGATCGCGCCGGTCATGAGCTCCTGAAAATAGGGGCTCACGCCGGAATAGATCAGGAGTTCCAAAATGAGATAGAGAAAGAACGCGCCCAGCACCGTTCCGGCGTAGCTGCCTTCGCCTCCGAAAATATTGGTGCCGCCCAGGACGACGGCGCCGATCACCTGCAATTCGAATCCAAGCGCCATGCGCGCCGGCTCAATCGCCTGAACGCGCGTGGTGAAGATCAACGCGGCGACGCCGAGAAACAGGCCTCCAACGCAATATGCGCTTTGCAGAACGCGGCCAGGATGCACACCCAAAAGACGACAGGCTTCCTCCGAGTTTCCTAAGGCCAGCCACCGGCGAGGGGATTTGGCGAACAATTCCCAAGCGGCGGCCAACAACAACATGAGGGCCAAAATCCACCCGGCATAGACTTTGCCCGGCGCATGATAACTTTCGTCCTGGACCGAAATGTTGCCGCTAAAACCGGGAACGCCCACGTCCGCCACGATGAGAGCAACGCCGCGATAAAAAGCCAATCCGGCCAGGGTGACGATGATCGACGGAACGCGGAGGAGCCGCACCCAATAGCCGTTGGCCATCGAGAGGCTCCAGGCCCCAAGGACACAGGCGAAATGGCAAACCCATGGAGGAAAGCCATGTGAGACCAAGATCCCAAAGATCGTCGCGGCCACCACGATGATGGAAGCAATCGAAAGGTCAATCGCTCCCGCGAAGATGATGCCGGTCATGCCGAGTCCGGCAACAGCGACCGGCGCGACATTGGGACCTGCGCGCAGCAAGACCTGGCTGAATGAACTCCCCTCTTTCATCAGAAACCAAATGACCCCGAGGAGAAGGACATTGCCGGCGACCAAGACCAGAAGCCGCTGAACGAGTGCCCTGGAATAACGATCCTTCATGCTTTGGACTCTGGATGAGATGCCAGTTCTCTCGGATTCATCGGGAGTCCCGATGAGCGTGCGTGTAACAGCTCATTTGGGTAGCACAGGCTACCAGCCTGTGCCGTCCGGCAACTTGCCGGACGGAACGGGTGCGGCGTCGATGAACAGTCCAGACGCTGGTTTCATCGTGGCACCCGCGGCCATTCCGGTCGGCAAGTTGCCGACCAGGGCGGGCAGGTTGCCCGCACCACCCATTTTTGAAACAGGCTCTAAGATGCACGACGTCGTTCGGCGGCCGGATGTCCCGTTCCCCCTCACCCCGGCCCTCTCCCTTGTGGAG
>JACQWK010000125.1 GCA_016209525.1 Verrucomicrobiota bacterium | reverse complement strand
TTATTGGGCTGCCCCTCTCCTCGATCCTCTCCCCACTCGTTCCTCGCGGGGAGAGGAAGGGGACCGAAAGGTATCGGTCCGCTTAATTCAACAGCAGTGGGGCCGGGGTGAGGGGGAAGGAAATGTCGCGTATCCCGCGGCCTCCTGAACAATCACCAAACTACTGCTATGAAAGACCGTTTATTTCAACCGACCGATATCGTCCGAGAAACTGCGTACGCTGTGCGTTGCTGCTCTGGCGCCTCCAAATTACAGATTCGCAAACTCGGCGTGAAAAACCGCGAGCCTCATCCATGCGGCCAAGATTCTCTCCTTGAACTTGGTCGCAGCGGACGTGAGTCTGCTCCAATTCTTGATCAGAGCCGATTCACGTCGGCTGCTCCGGTTCATCGCCTCAATGCACGCCTTTCGGGTTTGGAGGCTTGCCGGAAGCTGCTGTTCGCGTCCTTCATGCTCCTTTCGTTTTCTTTCGTTTCTCTCGGCCAAACCAGACCCAACATCGTCATTATCCTTGCCGACGATCAGGGCTGGGGCGATTTGAGCGTGAACGGAAATTCCAACTTGTCCACGCCGAACATTGATTCGCTCGCCAGCACCGGCGCGATGTTTGACCGGTTTTATGTGTGTCCGGTTTGCTCGCCGACGCGCGCGGAGTTTCTGACTGGCCGCTACCATCCGCGTGGCGGCGTTCGCGACGTATCCAGAGGCGGCGAGCGACTGAACCTCGACGAGAGGACCATCGCCGAGGTTTTCAAGGCAGCCGGTTATGCCACCGGGGCGTTTGGCAAATGGCACAACGGCACGCAATGGCCGTATCACCCGAACGCCCGCGGTTTCGACGAATATTTCGGTTTCACTTCCGGCCACTGGGGCTCTTATTTCAACCCGCCGCTGGACCACAACGGAACGCCGGTCCGGGGCAAAGGCTACATCACCGACGACCTGACCGACCACGCGCTGCAATTCATCGAGAAGAACAAGCAGCGCCCGTTCTTCTGCTACGTGCCTTACAACACGCCGCACTCTCCGATGCAAGTGCCGGAACGATTCTACCAAAAGTTTGCCAAGGCCGATCTGAAACTGCGCAGCCGCGATCCCAAACAGGAAGATGTGGACTTCACGCGCGCCGCGTTAGCCATGTGCGAGAACATCGACTGGAACGTGGGCCGAATCCTGCAACGTTTGGACGAACTCAAGCTGGCCGGCAACACCATCGTGATTTATTTCAGCGACAACGGCCCAAATAGCTGGCGCTGGAACGGAGACATGAAGGGCCGCAAAGGCTCGACCGATGAAGGCGGCGTGCGTTCGCCGTTTTTCATCCGCTGGCCGGGACACATTCCGGCAGGCACGCGCGTGCCGCAAATCGCCGGAGCCATTGACCTGCTCCCCACGCTGGCAGACCTCGCCGGGGTCCCGGTCGCAAGCCAGAGGCCGTTGGACGGTGTCAGCCTCAAGCCGCTGCTGACGGGCCCGGCGAAGGACTGGCCGGATCGCATGATCTTCTCGCATTGGGGCGGCAGGGTCAGCGCGCGGACGCAACGATACCGGCTCGACAACGCCGGAAAGCTATTCGACATGGAAGCCGACCCGGGCCAGGACCGCGACGTCTCGAAGGACCAAGCAGAGATCCTTGCTCGTCTCTCCATGGCCATGAACAAATGGCGCGAAGAAATGCTCCCCAGTTTGAAGCAGGACGACCGGCCCTTCACTGTCGGCTATCGTGAGTTTCCACTCACGCAACTTCCTGCCCGTGACGGTGTGCCGCATGGCCGCGTCCAGCGGAGCGCCAATGCCCCCAACTGCTCCTTCTTTCAGAATTGGACTCGCCCCGAGGACGAGATTACTTGGGATGTGCAAGTGGCTTCCGCGGGTCGATACGAAGCGGTCGTCCTCTACACTTGCCCGCAAGCGGAGGTTGGTTCGACGGTCGAGTTGAGTTTCAATGGAAGCCGAATCGAGGGCGTTGTGTCCGAAGCCAACGATCCTCCCTTGCTCGGCGCGCAAAACGACCGCGTCCCGCGCCGCGGCGAATCCTACGTTAAGGAATTTAAGCCGCTCCGTCTCGGGGTGATCGAACTGAAGCCCGGCCGCGGCCAACTCACCCTCCGCGCCCTGAAAGTGCCCGGCAAGCAGGTCATGGACGTGCGGGCCATCCACCTGACGCTGGTGAGATGATATTCGCGAGGTGGGCGCAGCACGCTTTTGGGCGTGAAACCCCGCACGCTCGATTCACGGGCGGCGTCCACGCATTTTCGATCGCGCATTGAGACCATGAACCTGGTAGGGCTGACCTGCAGGTCAGCCCTACCAGGTTCATGGTAAGTGGTGTCTTCGCCCCAGACTTGCTGGGGTCTTTGTGGATTCGCAAAGAAGCTATTCTCCGACTTTGGGAATGGTGCCAAACGACTCTATCGTATCACCATCAACCGGCCCTTCGCTGGCCGAATGACCGAATGAACGATTGAAGAACCAGAGAGCTGGTAACCATAGAACCTATGGCTACGGACGTACAAATGAATCACCGTGCAGATGTCGGTGTGAGCTTTCTTGCGGCGCTGCTGCGGAGACGCAGGCAAGAGTGATTCAGCCGCGTGATCCGGACTCATGAAACTTCGACCCGGTGAACTCCGTTCCCTTGTTTCTCCTTTCTTTGGGAACATGTCCCTTCCGACAGGCAGGGTTCACCGGGTCTTTGATTCCGTCGTTAGGTAATCGTCGCGTATGCACTGTGCAAGCGCCTCGCCGATCCAGGCGTTGGCCGATGCCACTGGATGGCAGTGATCGAAGAAGATTGCCTCACCGCGGTGTGACCGAAGCAACCCTAAGAGGTTCAGAAAACCAAATCCATTTGTACGAGCCCGATTGGCCAGCTCTTTTTGGGGCCTGTCGTCCAGGAATTCGGCCTCCACCTGAAACCGAACCGGGAACGCGACGATCAGAACCCTGAATCCGTGCCGTTGGGCCAGGCCACGCAACCGGGCCAATTCCACGTCAACCTGTTTCCAGGATTCCGGCTGCCAGGCTGCTCCCCAGTCGTATCGCGCCATCCATGCCAGCCGTTCCAGGGCCGCCGGATCTTTCCGCCATTGGCCGGAAGCGAGCCCGTAGATCCAAACAAAACGTTCTTCTCCCTGCGCTTTAATCCAGCGTTCGAGCTGGAAGGCTCGAGAGACCTCGGTCGCCAATGCGCTGTGCCGCCTCAGCCAGCCGGGCCTCCCAAATTCCCCGGCGAATCCCCAGGGCGGCCGGCTGTCATTGAGATAGAAACTGACCACCAAGAGATCGGGCTGGGTCGCGAGGCCGGACTCCTTGAGGATTTGCAGTTCCTCGCGAATTCCGATGTCGCCCACGCCGGCGTTGATCAGTTCCACAGGACGCCCGTTCGTCCATGAGTTGAGCAGTCGCTCCGCGCGTTCCACGTAAACCGCCTCCGCCGGCAGGTAGTCTCCCCACGTGATGGAGTCACCTAGCACTAGGACACGAAACTCTTCGGGGCTCTTGCGCGAGGGAAGTTCCTTGTCACGGAAACCCAGGGAATTGATCCGCATTTCGATGTCGAGGCGGGAAAGGCGGTGGTTCAGAATTCGGACATGAGCGCCGGGGACCAGGCGACGCCCGCCGGGAGTGTAACGGATCAACAGCTCGGGATCGCTCTGGACCAAGAAACCGGCGTCCGCCAGGCGGGCGGCCACCACCCGGGTGGCGCGCGCGCGGTACCAAGTCTCGAGACCACAGATCAACGCGAAGAACGAAAGCACCGCGAAGCTGAGGATAATCCTGAGGTGGGAAGTTCGCGCAATGGGTGGCTGCGCTTCAGTTCCGCATGGTTTGGAACAGAGGGGTGAATTCAAGTTGGCTCAGTCTTAGCCGATCTGATCAAGCCAAGGACGAAAATCATGCAAGGAAAAGCCGCAGTCCATCGCGGTTTGGCCAACTGCTTGGCTGCTCCTGCGAGGTTTCGTTCCTGCGTTGGTTTCCGTGTCGTTCACGCGCTGAACACAGTTCGCCGAGAAACATCATGCAAGAGCTGCCCCCGGAGATGAGGTAGGTGTTGACCCCAAGTGGGGCACGATCCCTGTGGCGAACAGCCCCATAAACTCCCCTTAGCGCGTGTTTTGAAAATGCCTTTTGGGTGGAACAGGCCACTGGCCTGTTGCGGCAGGCTACCAGCCCGCCGCCATTTTCGGCGGCAGGTTGCCGCCGAATACGGGCTGGTAGCCCGTTCCACCCACTTTCAAAACACGCTGTTAACCACGGTCTGCACGTAAGTTAACGGTCAAATGAGCGCACTTGCTCAGCGAAGCACAGGGGCCTGCCGGCTTCCAGCCAAGGTTGACTGAGCACGACTTTATCCCGCGGAAGAAATTCTTCAAAAAATCCTTTGACTCTCACGTTGCGTCAGACCTGACAGTGCTCGGAGCCTTTGGCATCATGGTGATGTCAACGGAGAAAGACCGATGGCTTACACTGTCAAACAAGTGGCCGAGATGTCGGGTGTCAGCGTGCGCGCGCTTCATTTCTACGATGAAGTGGGTCTGCTGAAACCCGCTTACCACGCGGCGAACGGGTATCGTCTCTACGAAGAGCCGCAACTCCTCACGCTCCAGCAAATCCTGTTTTACCGGGAGCTGGGCTTCGAATTGAAGCAAATCAGGTCGATGCTGAGCCAGCCCGACTTCGACAAGATCGCGGCGCTAGAATCGCACCGGAAAGTTCTGCGGAAGAACCTCGCCCACACCCGCAAACTGATTGAAACCATCGACAAAACCATCCAGCACTTGAAAGGAACCAAGAGAATGAAAAGCCAGGAACTGTTTGAGGGCTTCGACCCGAAGGAGCAGGCCAAGCACGAGCAATATTTGATCGACCGCTACGGCGAGTGCATGAAGGAGAGCATTGCGCAATCCAAGGCCCGCGTGAAGCATTGGACAAAGAGAGATTGGGCCAAGTCGGGCGCTGCCTTCGACGGGATTTGCAAGGATCTCGTCAAGGCGATGGGACAGGCCCTTCCGCCCGATTCAACCGAGGTGCAGGCTGTCGTCCGCCGCCACTGCGAATGGCTGAAGCAATTCTGGACGCCTAAACATGAATCGTACGCCGGGCACGGCCAGTTCATCGTGGACTCAGACTTGCGCAAGGCGTATGAGACGCATGATCCGCGCCTTCCCGAATTCGCCGCCGCGGCGATCAAGATCTTCGCGGAACGGGAACTCGCCTGAGACACGACTCGAGCGCACATGAGACTCTCCACGCACCGTGTCCCCTCACCCCTTCCCTCTCCCCCGGCCGGGGAGAGGGAGTCCGCAGAACAGTCAAGTCCCGGTACGAGTGCCACGCGCTGACCCTGGGAGGATTCGGTGGCCAGCCGCCGATCGAAGGCCCGTTTCTGGAGACCATGCGGCAGGCCATCGCGGACTACATTCGCAGCAGGAAGCTGCGCAAGCCGGCCCTCGTCGGCCACAGCCTCGGCGGTTTCCTCGTTTTCGTTCTGGGCGCGACCGAACCGGACTTCGTTGGCCCACTGGTTATTGTGGACGCCGCGCCGTGCCCAGCCGCGCTCATCAACGACCGGATCACCGCCGCGGAGCTCCAGCAGGGGGAGCAGATCGGCCAGTTCCTCGCGTTGGCGAAGCGCGATGAGTTCCTCACGCAACAGCGGCAGATGCTTGCCATGTGGATCGCCGACCAGGGCAAGCTTGACCGCGTCATGAATTGGGTCGAGGCATCGGACCAAGCAACGGTGGCGAGGGCGTTGGGGGAGTTGTGGACCCGGGATCTTCGCGGCGAGGTCGCGAAGATTAAGTCCCCGGTGCTCTTGCTCGGTGCGCCGGGCAAAGGCGAGGGGCGGGCGGTGACCATGAAGCGTTACGAGAGTCAGGTCGCCAGGATCGCAGACAAGAAAGTCGTCTTTGCCGAAAGAGCGAGTCACTTTATCATGTTGGACGAGCCGGAGTGGATGTGGAAACAAATGGACGAATTCTTCGCCGCTTTGGTGACCGAAAAATGAGCCAAACGACTGAGCCGAAGTCCCGTCCTCTTTGGCGTTCATTGGCGTTCATTCGCAGTTCAACTGAAAAGACACGGCGAGCATGAATCTGGGAAGTTCTCCGTCACTCGCAAGTACTCTCACACTTTGCAAAGTGTGGGAGTCAACCATTGAAACACGGTTCGCTTCAATGTTGACCGACTCGCCGAATGACTTCCGGCAAATCCAGCTTAACTGAGTTTGAGCCGAGGCCTGGCAAGCGATGCGGCCAACGCAATCTTTTCGGTCATACGAATTCTAGGCGTCGCGGTGTCTTTGGGGATGAACAAGCAGATGCTCATCCATGAAAAAGCACCTCGACCCAGACTCGAGTTCGCAAAACGGTTCGTCGGCGCGTGTCCAGTGCGCGTGGCTGCTCATCATCGGCTGCGCGTTCGTCATCCTCATCGGCTTTCCCCGCGCTCCGCGCCCCCACGAGTCGGCGCCAACCTTGGCTTCCACGGATGCAACCAGGGCGGGCGTTTCCGTCCCCTCGCCCAGAGTTGAACACTCGCGCCTGTTCTCCCGCCGATCCAGTCCTGCACCGGCGCCCACCGCGCAAGAGATCGTCGCCGGCAAACTCTCCCAGTTTGCCCGTTCACGCCGTGAGTTCGCTCACGCTTTGGCCCGCCGCCATGGAGTCGAAGTCTCAGACGACGTGGAGCGATTCTTCACCGCGGTGGAATCGGGTGTTTGGGAGGAAATCGATGCCGCCTTCAATAGAATCAACGGCGGCGATTCCTCCGCAGGGGCGTCGGACAAACGGTCCCCCGCCATTCTGCATCTTTGGCCGGCCATCATCGACGCTTACGGCGCGGCCGAACAGGTTCACGACTGGCCGGCGCAGAAGCTCCTTGATTATGGCAACGCCGTGCTTGGCTCGCTGCGTCCCGGAATGGTTTATGTCGGCGGGACGGATAATGGCCGCTGGATTCCCGAATTGCTCAACGACACCAGCGACGGCGAACGCCACATTATCATCACGCAAAACGGCCTCGCCGACTCGACTTATCTTGAATATCTCTGGCTGCAATATGACGACCGCTTGATCACACTATCGCAGGAGGAATCCGAGCGCGCCTTCCAAGAGTACGTGGCCGATGCAGAAAAGCGCCTCAGGCACGATCAAGAATTTCCCGACGAACCGAAACAAATTCGCCCCGGAGAAGACATCCGGAGCGTGGACGGTAAGATTCAGGTTTCAGGGCAGGCCGCCGTCATGGCGATCAACGAGAAACTGTTGCAGACGCTCATGGCCAAGAACCCTGACCTGTCTTTCGCGCTCCAGGAGTCCTTCCCGCTCAAGAACACGTACGCCGACGCGTTGCCGCTCGGCCCGCTGATGGAGCTGCGCGCACAGGATGGACAAAACTCCTTCACCCCGGAACGCGCGGCGCAATCGCTCGACTATTGGAGGAACACGGCGGACCAAGTGCTCACCGACCCCGCCGCCGCCGGTTCGGCGGTCGCGCTCAGATCCTATTCGCACGACACCGTGGCGGCAGCCAATCTGCTCGCCGCGCACGGCTTCCTTGGTCAAGCCGAGCAAGCGTATCGATTGGCCGCGCAGCTCTGGCCGGGCAATCCTGAATCGGCTGGAGGCCTGGCCGACATTCTAGGCCGCAGCGGGCGCGAGCAGGAAGCCCGGCAAATTCTCGCCGATTTCACGCGCAATTATCCGGACCAGCGTGAAGCTTTGGAACGATTCAGCGCCTCCGCTCGGAGCGTTGAGGCGAAGCACTAATCGCAACCTCGCGCGGTAGCCGCCGACGTAAGGAGGCGGATTTCGGTATTATTGACGAGACCGTTGGATGAACGACAGGTCGGCGTTTGTAGTTCCGGCTTTAGCCGGTTCGGGCCGCCTAAAGGCGGGACTACAAACCTTCCGCGTGTAGTCCATCCCACGGACTCCTCTGTCACCGCGGTGTCCGCCTCGTCACCTCGGCGGCTACGAAGCGACGGTCCATGGAGAGAATTGCTGAACCGCTTTGGCGACCACCCTCTTGACAAGACAGGCTCATTTGCGGAAAAAGATGCGCCTGAATTGACAACCTTGTGCGGAAAGAAGGCGCGAGGGGCCGTCGGCCGGCAACCCCGCGCCGTTCCAAGCGAATGAACAAATCTCTATGCGAATGCGATCCCTTCCTACTTTGATGAGTTTGCTGGCGGCTGCCACGACTGGCCCCTGGACCGGAACGGCGGCGGAGAAGGATTCCACCGCTGACCTGCCCGAACGGCGAATCATCGCCGCGCTTCAGTACCCCGGCATCACACTGGGTCCGGATGACAGCTTCAGCGTGGACTTGCTCCTCAAGAACCGCGGACGCAGCGACGAAACCGTTCTGGTCGAGGTCAGTGAGAAACCACAGGATTGGAATGTTGAGATCAAACGCTTCGGCACGCTCGTCAGCGGCGTTTTCCTTGCGTCGAGGGAAGACCAAACGCTGACCCTGACGGGCAAGCCGGCAGACAAGGAGATCAAGAAGCTCCCTCCTGGCACGTATCGTTTCGCCATCAAGGCCCGGACTGTGGATGGCGCGCTCACCCAGGCTTCAGCCATCACCGTCAATGTGGTATCCGCTGAGAAGGCGGCGGAACGTGTGAGCATCGAGACCTCTTATCCCACCTTGCGCGGCCCGTTGGGAGACAAGTTCCAATTCTCGCTGGACGTGCGCAACGACACCGGCCAGGACGCCATTTTCAACTTCCGCGCCACCGCGCCGTCGGGCTGGGAGACTTCGTTCAAGCCGGCTTACGAGTCGAAGCAGATCAGCTCGCTCCAGATCAACGCCAATTCGAGCAAGACCGTCGAGATGGAGGTCACGCCTCCTTACAACGCACAGGCGGGAGAATACGACTTCAAGGTCGAGGCGCAGTCGCCCAAAGCCAAAGCCGAGAAAGACCTCAAGGTTGTGCTCACCGGCACGTTCGGCTTGAAGGTCGGCACGCCTGGCGGCCTGCTCTCGGCGGTAACCGAACGCGGCCAGCAGGCCAATGTCACATTGCTGGTGCAGAACCGAGGTTCGGCCGCGCAGCGCGAAGTCAAATTCGAAGCCTTCAAACCCGAGAACTGGAAGGTCGAGTTTAAGCCCGAGAAGCTGGAGAACCTCGATCCTGGCGCCATCAAGCAGACCGAGATCACCATCACGCCCGGCGAGCAGTCGCTGGTGGGGGATTACTCGGTGAGCGTCCATACCGATGGCGAAAAGGCGAACGAGGAGACCGAATTCCGTATTACCATCAGAGCCGCGTCGGCCTGGGGCTGGATTGGCGTGGCCATCATCGCGGTGGTCATGGTTGGACTCGGCGTGACCTTCCGCGTGCTGGGGAGACGTTGATATGCCCGCGATCATCCAGACTGAAGGCCTGACCCGCCAATACGGCCGGCAAACGGCGGTGGACGGCCTGTCGCTCGAAATTAACGAGCAGGAAATCTTCGGCTTTCTTGGCCCCAACGGCGCTGGGAAAACCACGACGATCCTCATGCTGTTGGGGCTGACCGAACCAACAGGCGGTCGAGCCCGCGTGCTCGGCGTCGATCCTGCGCATGACCCGCTCCAAATCAAACGCCAAGTCGGCTATCTGCCGGAGAACGTTGGTTTTTACGATGACCTGACCGGCCGCGAAAACTTGCGCTACATGGCGCGGTTGAACCAATTGCCCGAAAGCAAGGCTCGCGAGCAAATCGAGACGGCCCTGGCCACGGTGGGCCTCAATGGCGAAGGCGACAAACTGGTGGGCGCTTATTCCCGCGGCATGCGCCAGCGGTTGGGCATCGCGGAGTTGCTCATTAAAGAACCCAAGTTGCTCATCCTGGACGAACCGACGCTCGGCCTGGACCCCGACGGAACGAACAAGATGCTGGACCTGATCGTCTCGCTCAGCCGCGACCGCGGCATCACGGTCATGCTCTCTTCCCACCAACTGGAGCAGGTCCAGCGCATCTGCTCGCGCGTGGGAATCATGATCAAAGGCAGACTCGTCGCGCTGGGCAGCGTGGAAGAACTTGCCAAGCGCAAACTGGGCGACGACGCCGGTCCGAACTTGGAAGAGATTTACATGCGTTACTTCAAGGAAACGTAAGCTATGTGGACGATCTGCCGAAAAGAACTCGCCGATCATTTCAGTTCCATCCGGTTTTTGATCCTGTTCTGCCTCATCCTGATGGTGGCGCTGGTCTCGACGTACATGGCTGCGACTAGCGTGCGGGAGGCGCTGGAGGGAATGTTCAAGCCCTCGCACGTGTTCCTACTGCTGTTCACGGCGCCGGGGAAATTTTTCTCGCTCGTGCAGTTCATCGCGTTCTTCGGGCCGTTGCTGGGCATCATCATGGGATTTGATGCCATCAACCGCGAACGCCAACATCGCACCTTGGCCAAGCTAGTGTCGCAGCCCATTTTCCGTGACGCGGTCATCAACGGCAAATTCCTGGCCGGCGTGATCACCGTCAGCATCGCGGTGTCCAGCCTGATCCTGCTGCTCACGGGGATGGGTCTGTTGACCGTGGGCGTGGTGCCAGGCCAGGAAGAAATCGGAAGGCTGGTTGTCTATCTGATCGTCAGCATCGCGTACGTGTCGTTCTGGCTGGGGCTGGCCATCCTGTTCTCGATCCTGTTCCGGTCGCTGGCCACCTCGGTGCTGGCCTCGGTGGCGCTGTGGATTTTCTTCTCGTTCTTCATCGGGTTTGCTTCCGATCTGGTCGCAGACGCGCTGAAACCGGTGAGAAATTCGCGCGACACGGAACAGATTGTGGCCAACCGGCGCGTCGCCGACGCCGCGAGCCTGGCCTCGCCCGCTGTGCTCTATTCTCAAGCCACTTCGACGATTCTCGATCCTTACCGCCGCACCCGCAGCAACCTCGTGCTGACCGGCATGATGGAACGCCTGTCCTTGGAGCGATTCCGGAACCCGCTGCCGTTGGACCAGTCGATTCTCGTGGTGTGGCCGTATCTGACGTCGTTGCTGGCGCTGACGCTTGTTTGCTTCGGTTTATCCTACGTCATCTTCATGCGGCAGGAGATTCGGTCGGTGTGATCCTGCCTTCGCCCAAAATCCGAAATCCGAAACTGGAATTCCGAAACAACCATGTCACACCGCTAGCCGGACATCGCGTAGATTGCCGGACGGTAGCGAGGCTTCGGAATCCGTTTGCCTTTGGCGCGGCAGGTTTGGAGCCACGCTTTCTTGGCGCTCTGGACTTCGCGCACGGCCTCCTCGGGTGTCTCGCCAAACGCCGAGCATGACTTCAAATCGGGGATGTCCGCGATATAGCCGCGGTCTTCTTCGCTATAAAACACGTTGATGTGGTAGTGACTCATGAGTCAATCGTTCAATGTCAGTTGAAACTCCTCCACGTCCCGCAGGAATTGGCGGACCTGGTACGCCTTGGCTTGACCGTGCCAATTCTGCAAGTTCAGCGGGCGCGTGGCTCGTGGATGCTTGTAAGAGTTCATAACTCTATTTCTTGAAAAGGCGCAGCACGACGTCCTGGCCCGGCCACGGCGCGGACAGGTCGCGTGAAGCGCCGCCCGTGACCTCCGGACCGGCTTGGATGACGCCGTCGTGGGCGCGGAACCATTCCGACTCAAAAGTCCCCGGCGCCTGGGAGAGATCGATGCGCAGCCGGGCCGTTCTTGCGGCGTCCACTTGCGCGGTTTTGCCTTCAGCAGAAGCGTTGGGATGGTAGAGCAGAAATTCCTCGTGGCCGCGTTCCATGAGCTTGGGGCGCAGCCGTCCACTTCGACCGTCCAGGTCCTGCACTCGGGTGTCATTGGGCTGGAACAGCGCGAGGTCTATCCTGCGGTCCCGAAGGTACGGCCAGATGTATCGCACCGAATCGAGCCCGACCAAGGCCTCGCCCGTGTAATCCGTCTTGCGGTCGATTCCTTTCCAGAACAAGTCTGGCCGGCTCGTTTGAGAGTAGGGATGGATCGGACCCCAGCGGCCGCAGTAGTTTGCCGAACCGCCGGACAGGAGCCAAGACCAGAAGAGCCACCTGTAGAAATAGCGCGGGTTGGTCCAACGTCCGTGGTCTTGCTCGTAGTAATCTTCGCCCATCCAGACGTGGCGGGGAATTTTGTCGAAGCCGTATTTCGGGATCTCGTCCGCTCCCAAAGTATAGGCGTCCTCGATGTAGATGTAGCTGCACCATCTCAGGTCGTCCGAGCCGGTGAAGGCGAATCCCGCGCGTCGGTTCGGCCCCGTGGAGAGGAGGTGGTTCCACGGATCATTAGTCGCGAAAAAGTTTCCCACCTCGCGCACGAAAGCACGGTTGTTCGGGAATTTCTCGTCGGAATGCATGTCGTTCACGATGAGCCAGAATACGTTTGGGAAAGCAGCCCAGCGCGCGATCATGTATTGCATGGTGCGCCTCCGGGCGCCTTCCGGGAGCGCGAACCAATGCTTCCCGGTCCCCTCGGTGCCGTAACCTTTGAAACTGAAGAGGATCATCTGGAGGTAAAGTTCCGGGTATCGGTTCAAGATCCAAATCAGCCTTTCCTCGGTGTTGCGGAACTTGTCGAGATCGAAGCGCGAAGGGTCAGGCGTAGCGCCGCCGAGCCAAGGGTCGTTCCAGATCCACGTGTTGTTGTCGTCACGCGCCGCGCCAGGCGTTCCACCCCAGCCTCCCAGCGCTGCCGCGCGCAGGCAGGTGATGCCAAGGCCCGCATCCTCGCGCACGAAATCCTGCCACAGGCTCGCATGCTTCGCGTGGAAGAGCCGGTAAGCGGTGTCGCTGACGTTGCAGAACCAGCGACCGTCGTCGGTCATCCACGCGCGCGGATTCGACCGGTGGGGGCGGAGCATCCCGCGCAGGAGCGACTCTTTGGAGAGGAAAGTCCCTGTCTGCCCGTGCAACGCCGAGTCGTTTTCCGACTGCGAGGACCACATCCATTTCCCGGACTCCGAAACATAGAGTCGAGCGCGCCAGGTGTTCCCGCCATCATAGAAAGCATGGACGATCTTCGCGTGCGTCTCGCCCGAAGGCGGAACGAACTTCACCGTCGCAATCGTGTCGAATGGACTCACAACCGCGCCGTTGCCGCTCAAAACGATCTCATGCACGCCGAACTTGGCGGCGGGCGCTGAGCCCGTTGAGAAATTCGGCGATGGCGCCGGCGTTGATTGAGTCGGCTGCTGGGCAAAGCAGCGGCTGCTGGCAAACACGAGAGTGCAGGCGATGAAGAGGTTAGGCGAGAGAGTCAACCGTTTCATGGCACGAATAATAAAAAAAAGGGCCGGCTTGGCACAATTCATCTTTCGCACGGTCTGAAAAGAGAATACCCCGAGTCACGAGATATTCCCGTCCCGGATGGGCCGGAAAATCGTGTGCCTACTCACGGTTTCTTGTTCTTTGCGAACCAGTCCAATAACAGCCCCTTCCGGTCGGTCGGCGTGGCCGTGGGCCTGTGATCCTTCGGGTCTGGACCGTGCTCGAGACTCCAGCCGTCCCATTCGCGGTAGGCATGATACGACCAATCCCAATCGTATCGTTCGAACAGATCAATGCAGTCCTTCAGGTATTGCGCGGCGCCGGGCGCCCAGCGAATGGCGCTGAACTCTCCGCAATAAATGTGCGCGTTATAGGCGAGTTGAAACTCGCGCACGGGCTGGAGGTATCGACGCAAGGCCTCCCGGTCGCACGGCCGGCCATCGATCACGCCCGGATACGCAATGCCTGTCCGCGAGCCATGCACGCCTTGGTGCGTGAAGCTGTGAGGCCAGTACATGTGGACCTGATAGATGACCCGCGGCACGTCCACCGGCATGAGGTACCGGAAACCAGCGGGCGAGTCCCAGTCGTCGGCCTCGATGATGATCGGTGTTTCGCGGTCAATCGCGCGTATCGCTTTGGCGGCCTTGACCTGTGCGCCAAGCCAGTCGGCGATGCCCGGCGGCGATGGCGCCCCTTGAACGGGCTCGTTGACGAGGTCGTAGCCCCAGACCGCAGCGTGGCCTTTATAGCGGCGCGCAATCTTCTCCCAGACCTGCACGAAATGTTCCTGGTAAAGCGCCTCGTGAAACATCCGCACGCTGTTGTCTTCATAGCGTCCGCCGGGAGGCGAGTGGAGGTCCACGACCGCTTTGATTCCATAGCGGCCGCACGCCGCGAGAGCTTGGTCGAGGTCGGCCAACTCACTCTCGATCCACCGATCGTAGTCGGCGAGGTCCAGGTCCGTGTTGGGCTTCCCCCAATTCCGTGTGATCTGCCATCGGATCAGGTTGGCGCGCCATTCGACGCCAAGCACACGCAGGTCCTCGTCTCGAAATGTGTTCGGCGACATTACGCCGCGCAGCCGGGGCAGCTCGTGGCCTTTGAACGGCGGCGGTGCGTTGGCCATTGGGGCTGGTCGCCGGGGCGGCGCGCCGCGCGCCACGACCCCTGCAATGTCGTCGAACCACACCGTGCCGGTCGAGTTCTGCAAGCCCAGATCGAGCTCCCCATCCTCGGCATCGTCGGAGATCGCGGCGACAAACGATAGCTCTTTCCAGTCGAACGTCCCGTGGACCTGGCTGACGTTGCACCAACGCGGGCCGAGCGATGGAGATTTGAAGTGCAGCATGAACTTCACGCCGTTGTAAGGCTCGGGCGGCTGGGTGACTTTCTCCGCCTTGGCCTTGCAAGTGAAATGCAGTTGCATCCCGCGGTAGGCCGTCAGGTCCAACGCCCGACTAACCATGGCCGTGGGGCTCTTTTCCGTCGCCGGCGCCTCGACGCGCAACGCTGTGCCGCCTCCGTGACCCTCGTTCACCCATCGTGTTCGTGGGGTTTGAGACCACTTGGCGCGTTCGGCAGAGTCCTCAAAGTCGATTCGAAGCACAACGGAGCCGAGCTGCGAACCGAGCGCCGGTCCAATGCGTGTCGGCGCCGGCGGGGTGGCTGCGGCGGCCATGTGCCGATCGCCCATCGCGCCTGTCGCGCAAAGCGCGGCGAAAGCGGCCAGGCATGATAGCGAAATCGTCCTCATAATGTTTCCAGAATCGTCTTTGAGCCCATGAACCAGGTAGGGCGCGTCACTCCGCGCGCGCCGGGTCTGGTTCACGAAGGAAGCGGCACGCACGGAGTGACGCGCCCTACCTTGCGGTCCATGGGAAGAGCACATGCTCATTGTGTGCAACGTTAGGATCCACCGTCGTATCATCGGCTCTTGTCTCGCGCTGACGTTCTCCACTCGGGTCACGCGCAGTTTTCCGCCCAGCGTTCGTTCGGCGTTGGGCCAAGTTCAGTTTCCAGGCGTCCGCCCTTGACGATCTCCTCTTGGGGAGACGCGGCTTCGAGGTTTTGAAATCGCCTCGGACGAGAACGCCTTTTGGGCTTCCTCCAAGAAACGCGTCTCGTATTCGCGCTCGGGCAGCAAGGCACTGCCTTCGGTCCACTCGTTCCAGGCATTGATCAGGATCATCGCCGGGCGCAGTTTGCTGGACTCGACGCGCCGCCGCGCCTTGCGGCACAACTCGCCGAACAACTCCGGCGTGTTGTTCACGACGACGGGGGTGTAGGGATAGCCCAGGCTCGGCGATGGCGGCCACGGGCCATCCTTGGCCCAGCGCGGCGTGCAATCCCAGCCCACGGTGACGACCGGCGCATAGGGCAGGATGCCGGTGTCCATCTCTTTCCAGAACGCCTCGTGGCGCGCAATCAGGTCTGAGTATTCGTCAAGCGGATTATCCGGGAGCCGGGCCTTGCCGCTGGCGGTCACGTTGTAGGTCGTCAGACTGTCGAAGCCGGCGGCGTGCAGGTCATTGACCGCAGTCGGCGAGCCGGTAAAGGCGGCGAGGTGCAACCGTCCGAGGCTGGCGGCTTCGACCTGCCTCCGCGCTGCTTCCGTCAAAAGCTTTGCCTGCTTCGGCCCACCCAGTTGTTTCACGAAGGCCTCCGCCGCAAACACGCTGAAATACAGCCCGCCATCCACGCGCCAGTAATTGGATCGGTTGAAGTGGGTCGTGATGCAGTGCGCGATGAGCCGTTCGAAATCTTGCGGCGTGGCGCGGCTCGGCAGCCAGACCGTCTGCTGGTTGTCAAGCGGCGCGGGAAAACAATTGCGCCAATCGTGGTTGGCCCACATCAACGCGTACTTCAGCTTCGCGCGATTGCGCGCCTTGAGGAAACCTTCTTCCAGCGGGCGGTAAAGAATCTTCACGCCGTCATACCAATACCAATCAAACACGAACACGCGGATGCCGTGCGCGGCGGCGAGGTCAATCTGTCTCTCCATCCACACCGGGTCGGCTTCATCAAACGGCCCCCATTCCGGCCGGAAGAGCCGATGGCCGGGAAAGCGCGGTTTGGCGTCCAGGAGCAGCTTCCACTCGGTGAAGCCCTCGCCGAGCCATTGGTCCATGTGGCGGTCGCGATGAAAGCCAGGGAAATAAATCGCAGCAATTTCCGGCGTGTCTGGGGGAGCGTGCGTTGATTTCACGATCGTCTCCGCCGCAGGGGCATTGTCCACGAGAGGCAGGGCAGACATCAAAACGATCCGGAATACCGGGTTCAGGCATTTTCTCATATGGACTTAGACGAATTCTTGCGGGTTCACTTCAGGTTCATCTCTTCTGGATCGTGGCGAGTGGCTTGGCTCCTGTGCCGGGATGGACGAAGAGATCAGCCGCGGCGGCCGAACAGAGCACAGCGCGGGAAAACCGCAACCTAAGAGACCGCGGATTACGCGGATCACGCCGATAAGAACCAACTCACTCAACATAGCTTCATTGCCATCCGCGCCCAGCCGTCGTGCTCCGTGAGTTGCCCGGTTTCGGCGACTGGCTGGTCTGCGGCATCAGCACGCAGTCGCACCAGTGTGTTCCCGGCTTCGACGAGACGCTTGCCAGCGGCGACCGGACTTCGCCAGCAGCGGTCTCGTGCAGGCTTCCGTCATCCGGTTGGGGTTCCGCAGACCGTACCGTTGCGGAAAATCATGGGCCGCATCGGCTCGATCTCGCCGGAGCGACATCGCCGGCTGCCCACAAACCTCTCGCGGCACCTGGCGCCGTAACCGAGAAAATGTCTGAAGCACGTCCGAAGCGCCTGTGGGAGCTGCGGCTTCACTGAAGACGAGAGAAAGATCTTGCAGAATGGCGCCTACGCCTCCAATGGCAGCCTCACGATTGGCTCGTGAGCAGGTGGCTCATCGCGCGGCTGTTTCGTGCGTTGACAGCCAGGTTGCGCTCTGGCCATATTCTGGCCAGAAATGGCCTGCGAAATCCGGGTCACCGACAACGCGCGAGACGATCTCTCGGCCCTGGACGCACGCTGGCGGTCGGCGGTCAAGGCCACGATGGAGACGAACCTGCGCCACGGACCGGCGAAGGAAAGCAAGAGCCGCCTCAAGCGACTGCGCGGCCTGCGTCAGCCGCAGTACCGGCTCCGCGTGGCGGACATTCGGGTCTATTACGACATCGAAGGCGACCATGTGAACGTGCTCGGAATCGTGCCGAAAGACCGCGCCGACGAATGACTGGCCCGATACGGAGAAGAGTTATGATTAAAGTCCCCTTGGCAGAAGTGAAGGATGCGCTTTCTGATTACGTGAAGAAAGCGGCGAAAGACGAAGTGCTCATCACCCGGCACGGCAAACCCGCGGCTATCCTGATTGGCTTCGCGGATGAAGACGACTGGTTTGACTATCGGCTGGAACACGACGAGCGGTTCCTGAAGCGCATTGCGGAATCGAGGCGGCAGGCCCACCGCGAAGCATTCGTGCGATTGGAGGAGTTGCCGGAGAAGTGAAAACGCCTGCACCGCGTTGAAAACGAGGAAAGCCGATGGATGGTCGTTTGCCGGCGTCGCGGTTGAGTCGGCTCCCGCGCGCTGGAAGCAGCCTTGCGCAAGCACCGACTGCTCCCTGCACCAGTTGTCGCCGTACATCGGCAAGATGAAGAACAGCATTGCCGTCGAGTTAGTCGAGCGGTTCTCGAAACCAGGCGAGTTGGTAGTGGATCCGTTCGCCGGCGCAGGGACGATTCCCTTTGAGGCTGCCTCGCGGGGCCGACGGGTCTTGGCTGCTGACATCAGTCCGTACGCGCGAATTCTGTCGAAAGCCAAATTGGCCGCGCCCCGTTCCTTGGGCGCTGCTTTGAGCCTCGCTGAACGAGCGTTGGCAGAAGCGGGGTGCTTCGCCAAACCGGATTTGCGTGAGGTTCCGCCTTGGGTTCGCCGGTTTTACCATCCCGACACGCTCCGCGAGGTGTTGAATTTCGCGTCGATCCGTCGTCGGCCCGGCAACCAGTTCCTGATGGCCTGCCTGCACGGAATTCTGCATCACCAGCGCCCTGGGTTCCTGTCGTACCCCAGCAGCCATCTGGTGCCGTACCTCCGCGACCGGAAAATATCCGCGCCGTCTCAGATCAAGCACCGCGTATCGCCGGCCCGTTCCAGGAAATAACCGAGAATGACTGGCGCGAGACTGCGCGTTGGGCAGAACCTACAGGGGCGGTTCCACCAGGATGACTATCTCGGTCACTGCCAAGGCGCTGGAGAGAGACGTCGCTGTGACAGTCACCGCTGTTATGGTCGCCGAATGAACACCGGTGAACAGTCAAGGAGACTTCCCTACAGAAGTGAGCACTTGACGACTGATCGCCTTTGTGACCTCCCAGAACATGCAAGCATCGTCTTGGGAGATCGCAACGCCATCGGTGTATTCCTTGTGCGGATGGATGTAGTTGCGGAAATCCCGTAGCACATTCCCAACGTCCTTTGCCGATCTCGAGATCCAGCCGAGTTCGTGAGCGACCTCGACCATCTTGACTAGTTTCCATTCGGCCAACGGCAGCGTTCGCCGAGTCCTATCACGTGGAGCATTGGCCGCCGTAAACACAGCACGCTGGTTTGGACTAGAGTTGATCCGCGCGAGGAGAAGTGATTCCAGAAGACCACCCATCATCACCGTGGCTGCAAGGTGGGCATGTGATCCAATGCATTGCTGAACTTCGCTCCAGCGCTGCGCCATTATTTCCTGCATTTTCAAATCAGGCGCCAACGGCGCGAAACTTGGCGGTGCATCGGAGTTCGGGAGGGGAGCGGGGGAAGCCATTTGTGTGGAGAGTGTAGCGGGCATTGCCGCGACGAGGCTCCGCAGAGCCACCAGAGAACGCTTAGCCCGTAGAAGGGCCAGCGCATAGGTGCTCCTTGCAGCGTGCCGCCCGGTCGCTTGCAACACGGTTTGGTAGGCGGCATCGACTTCTTGAAGATCCGGCCGTGACGGATGGGGCAGAACACGGGGCCGGTGTGTTTGGAACCACGCGTAGGCCACAGCCTTTAGCCGATCGATCTCATCAGCCAAGTAAACCTGCTTGGACTTCCCTCTGGCGACCGCTTGGCGTGCCTTTGTAACCTCGACAATCGAGGCGTCGATCTCCGCGCACGCATCGTCCATACGTCAGGATACATTCGTTTTCTTGCTTTGCATCTTCCGACGTTTCCTTGCCTGATTTCGCCCCGATCGGCGCGTAGTATTTGGCGGCAGCTCTCCACCCGTGCCCGGAAGCGCCATCGCTACTAAGTTTTCCCCAACTGCATTTAGCCTGAACTGTCCTCGGCTTGCGCGATCAAAATACCCTTGACGGACTGAGTTGTTCAGCGTCACCAAAGGTTTCTTGAATCCGTAGCCTCGCGCAAGACGAGACGCCTCCTGCAAGTCGGCAGCATTAATTGTGTCTTTACGATCTGGCGACTCAAAGCGATGAAAGTAGGCTGCGACAGCCGCAAACTGCATATCGCTCTTTGGTTTCCTTTCTCCAACGAACGACTTGATGTTCTTGGCACTTGCCGGCGTTGGAGCAGAAGATTCTCCGAGATGCACGAATGACTGGGCCGGTGTCGGCGCTGGCCGGGTAGCAGCGTGCGCGCTGGCTTCGGGAGCCATGATCATCAAGCCGAGGCTCTCGGTTACCCACCGGATTATTCTCTCCTGTTCGGCTTTCTCCCGACCTTGCAGGATTCCCTTGATCTCTTCTGCCGCCAGAAAGTCAGACTTGGTGACCGTCGGAGTTGATTGAGCTGATCCAGCACCCGATGCCGCGGATGGTGTTGCCGGCGAATTCATAGAGCGATCATGCGAAAAATCACATGGGCGTCCAGGTGAGTTATAGTTTTCCGTTGGCACCCGATTCAGCTAGCGAACAGCGGCAACTCGCACGCAGGGGAGTCGCCAGACTTCACAAACTTCAAGAATCGTTTGATCCGCCCGGGTTGCGCCCAGTTGCAGGTGCCTTCCATGCTCATGGACCGGAGGTAGCGTTCGATCCTGGAACTGGCCAGTTGGTCCAGGAGCCGTTCAGCCTCGGCGCGCGTCGCGCACGGGATGAAGGCGTGCATCGCCTGGTTGGCTTGCCACGGTTTGCCGTTGTGGGCGGAGAAGACGCGCGGGTTGAACGTGTCTTTGCCGTACGCTTCCCAGACGACTTTGAAGGGGGCGAAGCTGTAGTCGCCGACGCCGAGGAGCGCCCACCAGAGGCCGCGCTTGAGCCATGTGTTCAGCATCGTGCCTTTGCGGGCCAGCAGTTCGTCCCTGTGGGCGAGCAGGTAGGTCCAGAGCGCGGGGTGGTGACAGAGGGCTGTTTCGGTCAGCGGCTTGCCGGTGGTGGTGTCGTAGGGCAGTAGGACGTGTCGCCGCGGCGAGGTGTCGCCGTTGCGGAAGCACTCGCTGGTGATGAGCGGAAAGAGGAATTCGCCGGGCAGACCTTCAGGCAGGGAATCGAAGATGAAGACTCGGTTGGCGCCACATGTGTTCACGCCCTGGCGCGGTTTCTGGTTCTCACGCACTTCGATGGCGACAGGGCGGGTGAGTTCCGCGTACTCCGCCTGCGAATCGAAGACGGAGAGCGGGGCGGAAGGTTCGCCGACCGGAGCCGCCATGCGGGAAATCCATCCGTTCGTGGTTTCGATGCGATAGGGAATCGGGAACTGCGTTTGGGCGTCACGCTGAAAGCGGGCTACACCGAAGCGCGTCGCGATATCCGGGAAGATCCGCGTCTGTTTGAAGTCCCAAAGTTCGGCGAGTTGGAACGTCGAGTCATTGAGCGAGTACCGCCGGAAACCGGAGTGCGCCCCGTCGTTCAGGAAGAGGGAGAGTGGGAGGAAGAAAATGGCCTCGCCGTGCGGAGCGAGATTCCGGTTGAGGACGACGGAAACCACCAAGGCGGAAAAATCCACCCGTGCCCGCCCTAGCAGCAAGGATTGGGGATCCTCCACCAGTCCGAATTCGAGGAACGCGCTCTTCAGCGTTTCCTTGTAGGGCGCAGGCAGGTCGTTGAAGTTGGCCCACGGTGGGTTGCCAAGAAGCACGTCAAACTTGATTCCGGGGTTCCGCAGAACCACGTCAGCGCAAAGGCTGTTTTCGCGCGGGAATTCACGGCTGTATTTCAAGCGGAATGATGCATGGAAAGCTTGGAGAAACGCGGTTTCGCGCTCGATGACGAACAGGCGGGAGAGCATCTGGTCATCAACCGCGATGTCCATCTCCACAATTACGTCCATGAGCGCATGGATGAACACACCCTCGCCGGCCGTCGGGTCACAGACCGTCGCACCGCGCATCCACTTCTGAGCCAAACCAAATTCACGCACCAGCCACTTGGCCCAGCGGAGCGGTGTGAAGACAGCGCCAAGCGGCCTAGCGTATGAATTGGAAGTGCGCATATCCGCCCTGTCGGAAGGCTTGAATCGCTTGGAGTCGCCGCTGCGCGTCACGGCCTACGCGCTGGTAGTGCTGGATGGCGAGGTCGGTGAAGTAATCGTAGAACCGGTTATTGTCCCGCTCCCAATCGATCTCCTCCCAGACCTGATTGATCGTGTAGTTGAGGCGGACCTGGCCGGTGCCAAGGTTCTCGATCCGGTAAGCGTTTACGGGCAGACAAGTGAATGGAGCCACTCGGATGTACTCGAGATCCCTCGCTCCAGAATCGGTTGACGACTGGTTGTGGCCATACTCCGCGATGATGAACTGGCCGCGGTCGTTGGCGAGGAACTTCAGGAGATTCCCGACCGCGCAAATGCCGCCGTCGGAATATTTCGTCGTGTCGAGGTCCTTGGTCTTGACGTCGATGCCCACGATCCGTTCCTCAATTTTGAAACCGAAGTCGAATATTGTTCTGCGGCCAGGTAGGTCAACGGGCACAAAACCGCATCGAGAACAGATGGCCTCCCAGTTCTGCTTGATCCGGTGTTCGATCAGGGCCCCGAAAGCGCGCGAATCTTCCCTCGCGGAAATCCCAGAGCGGAGTTCCTCAAACAGCTCAGTCAGCTCGCTTTCAATCCTCTGGGAGATGTCTTTGAGGTCCATGTGCGATGAGCATTACATTTCCGGGTCGCCGAAGCGAGAAGATTGCGAACCACGTTCCATAGTTCTCGGACTTGCTCTCGGTCGTCTGGATGAGGTCCGACGGGAAGACGCAGCCGTTGTCGCTGGCGAAGGGGCCGCTGATGGAAGCTGACGTCGGCTTTGACAGAACGGCGGCTTGGCATCGGTTTCTTCGGTAGCCTACCGAACGTGGGCAAACGGCGGCAATGGGTTTCCGACGGAGCGCTTTGGGCAAGCAGGGCCGTCGCGCCGAATCCGATCGCGAGCAGAGCGCACAATTACTACAGGAGTAATGGGTTTCTTCGAATCGCAATTGATCCATGCGAGACAATTCGAGATTCACCGGCAAGAAGCTCGCTGCCGACCGAGTAGAAGGCATGCCTGGCCTCGCAGACCGCCAACTTGCCCGAGAGACCGAAGTCAGATGCTTGGCACCTCCGCCATGTACACGTTGTCGCTCTTCTCGGCGTCGGAGTTATAGATCACCCAGCGGTCGTCCGGGCTGAAGCTCGGGTGGCCGTGGCTCGCTTGCGTGCGCCAGGACGTGCCATGCCACGCCAGGCGGCGGATTTGCACGCGACCATTGATGTGCGTCATCAGACCAATATACTGGCCGCCTTCCTTGTCGTCGGGACTGAGGTGCGCCCGATCACCGACCAGCAAAGTGTTGCCCGAGTTCGACTGGATATGGCCGGGGCGCGGGCCGGGAAAGAGGTATTGGCGAATCCACGTTCCGTCGGGGCGGATGAAAGCGTTGTACTCCTCGCGCGCCTTCCCGCGGTCGAGCGAATACTGAAATCCCACGTCGCCTTGCTGCGTGAAATATTCGTGGACGCACGACTCGCCCGGCCGCTGCGGATAGAGCGGCACGGCTTGCCGCATTTGCTTGTCGTCCAGGTTAACGATCCACATCCGCTGCTTGACGCACGTTCCGCCGCCTTCGTGGCAGAAGAGAATCAGGTTGGGCTGGGTGGGATGGATCAAGACATGGCTGATCCACGCGGCTTCGCCCCAGCCTGCCACCGCTTCGCCGCTCTCAGTGTCGATGCGCATGACGACCGAGTGCGGGTGTTGGTAATAGCGCTCGTGCATCGAGGAGTAGATGCGGCCGGTCTCCGTGCTGAGCGCCGTCTCCTGGCAATAGGCGAAGGCCACGTAGCGGCCATCGGCGGTGCAGGTGGGCAGAGCCGGTTTGAAGCCGGGCGGCACGCGGTAAAGCTCGCGGTCTTCGAGCGTGTCTGTCTTGATCGAACGGAGCGACGGGCCGTCGAAGTAGAACAGCCGACCACTCCGCGCCACGCAGGCCATGTTGGCTGAGATCTTCTCGCCGTCCGTCAGTTGCACCAGGCGCGCGGCGGGAATGTCCAGCAGGTGCCACTGGTAAGCTCCAGTGCGGTTGGAGACGAAAATGGTGTGATCGGCGCTGTCGCCCACGAAAGCCCACGAGGTGAAGTAGGGATGCACGTTGTTCGAGCCGTCGCCGGTTAGCCGGCGAACGCGCGCGCCGGTCTTGGGATCTTTGTACTCTTTGATTTCGTTGCCGACTTTCTGGACCTTGCCCCGGTTTCGTGCGGCCGGAGTGGTTGGGGAGGATCCAGAATTCGGCAGCGGTTCAGCGGCAAAGATGAAGTCTAGCCCCGGAACCGACGCGGTAGCTCCACCCACAGCGGCCAAGCGGGCGAGGAACAGCCGACGGCCAATCCGGTTCGGTCTTGAATTGCGCAATGCGTTCGTGGTTCTGCTTTGCATAGTTGTTCTCCTGAATTCAGTCGGGTCAGTTCGTTCGCCCTTCAGGCCGGCTGACCTGCGCCCAGGCGCGGGCTGTCACGGGGAACATCGAGATTCGAAACTTAGCGCAACCGTAAGGCACGAGGCGAACGATTTCGGGCGCGCTTCCCGTTACCGGCGTTGAAGAAAGCGCGCTCCATGCGGTCGCCCCAATCGTTATCGCCCAGGATGCGGTACATCCACGAGGCGGCCAGGAGCATGGCCGTAACGTCGCACGTTTCGGTCTTGCGAAAGGCGCCGATGCCCGAGGCGTATTCTTCGCCGGAGGCCACGCCATAGGGAAGCGTATGATGTTCGTCCAGCCATCTGAAGGCGCCCAATGTGGCCTGGAGATGGTGCGGATTGCCGGACCACGGGTACACCACCGCGGGCAGGCGGATGTTCTCGTAAGTGATGACCATGTGGCCAGGGGCGAGGCGGCCTTCGCTCCAAGCTTGGATGTCCCTGGCCACATCGGGTTGAGCGATTGCCTGCATCGCGCGCTGGAAGATGCGCTCGTCACCGCTGTAGGAATAGGTTTCGAGCATCGGGTCAAGGTTGCACAGCCCGGTCACATCGGAAAAACTCACGTGCCCCATCGGCACCGGATAATCGGCATACACCTTGACCAGCGCCTCGAGCACACGCTCGTCGCCCGTGCCCTCGTAAAGCGCCACCAGCGCGCGGCCCATCTGCGAATGAGCCCAACTGTCGAATCCCTGGGGCTTGTATCCCTGTCTCCAATGGATGAACGAAGTGCCGAACGGCGTTTTGTTCACGCCCTCCACCACAGGATCGAGCCGGGCGCGGATTTTCTTGATCAGGCTTTCGTCGTGCAGGACCAAGCCGAGCCGCAGCGCGCCGTCCAGCCAATAGGAGCTCTGTTCGATGGGCCAGCCGGTGGCGTTCGTGTTCGCGCCCGGCGCCTTGATCGGAATGCCTTTCCAGCCGTCCGCGAAAGTCGGATGCCATTCGTCCAGGTGTCCCGTGATGCCGTGGCGCGCGGCCAACGCCCAGTCGCGCAACCAACCCGCCGGTTCGACGGCGCCGGGCGGCAGCGGCAGGAATGCGGTCTTGACTGCGGGTTCGACGGGCCGCGCATGGTTGACGATTTTGCCGGCCGGGCTCCGCGCTGTCTGGGCGTCCAGCGACCTCGCGCCAAAGCCCACGGCGACAACGGCGCAACACAGCAGAGTGATGGAGTTGTTTCGCATAATAGTTCTCGTTTGGTTCTTCGCTACTTCCAGTGGCTGCGTCGTGGAAGTTCGAACGCGCTGTTTCCCCTCCCCATGAACCGACCGTCGGTAGGGCAAACCTGCAGGTTTGCCCCACCGACGGTCGGTTCATGGGGACAAAGCATGAGCTTAGGTCGGTGAATTCTCACCCCGACCCTCTCCCTTGGGGAGAGGGAGAACCGTCTCCCGCGTCGGCGTACAATTCCCGCGCTAGATTTGTCCGCAACGTCATGCGTAATTCCCTCTCCTTGGGGAGAGGGCCGGGGTGAGAGGAAAGGGAGCGAACATCGGCCAGTTGGCCTGGCAAGTGAGAGATGCGTCGGCCATTCAAAACAGTAGAAATCGAGTTTGCTCACTGTGGCAGGGAACATCCTCGTGCCCATTCGTGATTCGGCACGGGACCAAGTTCGACTTCCAGGCGTCCGCCCTTGACGATCTCCTTTTGCCGGAGCCACCAACGGTCCAGCGCCTGGCCGTTGAGTTTCGCCGACTGGATGTAGCGGTTTTCGCGCGAAGCGTTGCGCGTTTCGATTGTGAAGGTCTTGCCGCCGTAATGTTCCTTGGAGAGATGCAGGACGATTTTCGGATAAAGCGGACTGCCCAGTTCGTAGATCGGATTCACGCGGCAGCCGCCATCCGTCTGGAACAAACCCAAGGCGGACATGATGAACCACGCGCTCATTTGGCCCTGATCTTCGTCGCCCAAGTACGCGTCGGCAGGGTTGTGGCCGTAGTAGGCGTCGAGGATGTCGCGGACCCACTTCTGGCTCAGCGATGGCTGGCCGGCCCAATTGAACAGCCAGGATGCCTGCATGCTGGGCTGGTTGCCGTGATTGATCGGAAACAGGTCCATGCGCTCACCGGCGGCGTTGAAACGCGTCGGCGCCGATTTCTCGAATGCCTCGTTGAGCCGGCTCAAAAAACGCTCGCGGCCCATCGCGTTGACCAGGCCCGGCACATCTTGCGGCACGAACCAAGTGTATTGCCAGGCGTTGCCCTCGACAAAGCCTCGCGTGTGAAACGGGTCAAAGGGGCTGACCCATTCGCCGTTGGCCTTGCGCGGGCGCGCGAAGCCAGTGCCGGCATCGAACACGTTCCGCCAGCTCTGTGAGCGTTTGAGGAACTGCTCGGCGAGGTCCTTGCGTCCGAGAGCCAGCGCCATCTGGGCGACACACCAATCGTCATACGCATACTCAAAGGTGTTCGAGGTCAACGCGGCGCGCCATTCCGCCTTCGTGCCTTGGCCCACGGTTGAGCCGTCCGACGCCACGTAACCGTGTTTGAGATAATTCTCCAGGTTTTCGTTGCCCACCCAGCCGCCGCCGGGATGTTTCCGGGGAAGGGCCGTCTGCATCTTGACGATGGCTTCCAGGATTTTTGCCGCGTCGAGTCCTTTCACGCCGTGCTGGTGCGCGGCAACAAGCAACGCGATCTCATGCTCGGCGACCATGACGCTGATGTATTCCAACCCGGCCGGACCCTTCGACAGCCAGCCGCCTTTGTCGTACATCGCCAACTGCGATTTCACCCAGCGCGCCGACCATTCGGGCGCCAGGAGGTTCATCACTTGGTTCAAGTTCCAGAACGTGTTCCAAAACGCGTCGCAACCGAGCATGACCACGTCAGGGTCGGCCAACTTCTGGAGGCGCTCTTCAGGGTCGATCCACTCGCCGTTGACGTCGCTCCAAATGTTCCGGCCCACCAAAGCGCGGTAGAGGTTCGAATAGAAACGAGTTTTCTCGCGGGCGTCGGGTGTCTCGATTTCCACGCGACTCAACAATTCGTTCCACACGCGCCGCTGGTTTTGGACGACCGCGTCGAAGTTCCATTGGAACGGCCTCGCCAGTTCGCGTTCCAGATTCAGCCGCGCGTTGGCGACGCTGACCAACGAGATGCCCGCGCGAACCAGAATCGTCTCGCCCGCGCGCGTCTTGAATTCCACGAAAGTGCCACAATCGCCTGACACGGCGATCTGTTGGGCAGAAGTCTGTGGGGCAGACATCTTGTCTGCCGGTTCGGGCGGCATCCTGCCGCCTGAACCACGGGGCGAGGATGCCCCGCTAACCGGAAGGCTGGAAGCCTGCCTAACGTTGGCAGACACGATTTGCTCGCCCTGCCAACCACCGAGCGTATCAAAGGGCCTGTTGAACTGGACGACGAAGTGCAGATCGTACCGCTGGTCGCCATTGTAATGAAGTTCGGGGTGATGCGTCTCGACGGTGCCGTCGATCTCGGCAGGCCCTGTGCGCCGCACCTTCGCGCCGAGCACCTTCATGGCATACTCAGTCGGCAGCAGGAAATCGAACAACACGCGCGCCGGGTCGCTGGCCGGAAAGGTGTAGCGCTGCAAACTCGCGCGCGTCGTGGCGGCCAGTTCCACCTTGATGCCGCTGTCTTTCAGCAACACTTCGTAAAAGCCGATGCCGCCGCGCTCGGTGGCCTTGTCGAACCGCGAGCTGTAGCCCGCGCCGTCCAGGCCAGGCTTGGTGCGGAGCGGGCCGATCGTGGGCATCATGCCCAAGCCGGCCATGGTCCATTCGTGGATGTGGCTGAAGCAGTCAATGGCCTCGATGGTGTAGTCGTAGCCGGCGCACCAGCCTTGTGTCTGGTTGTCCGGCGAAATCTTCACCATGCTGAAGGGCATCCAAGGTCCGGGCGCGATCATCCAGCGGGAATGCGCCGTCCCCTTGAAGACGTCCACGTAATCGGCCGGGGTCGCGAGCGGAGACGGTCGCAAGCTCAGCCGCGTTTCGTAGAGCAGCCGTCCATCGGCGCTGAGACGAATGTGCGTGGTCTTGTTCGCGGGCGAGGCCGGGGCGGCGATTTCGAACACTTGCACGCCGGGTTGGATCATCAGTTCTCGGCTTCCACCCGGTTCAATTTCTACGTTCAGTTTTCCTGGCGAACCGGCGCGGAAGACCTCCACTCGGACTGTCGCTGGCGTTCTCCTGCTCGAAGAGACGGCGTACGGCGCCGACGACACTGAGCGGATGACAGTGTTGGCCGGCGCAGCCAGCTTCACTCCGCGCGGCACTTCCAATCGAAGCGCGTCAAACACCAGCCAGCTCCCGCGGGTGTTGCGCAGCGCGATCTCGTTGTAGCCGGGGCGCAACATCAAGGCTGGGAACTCCACGCGCACCACCTGCTCCTTTCCTGACGCCCAATTGCCACGCATCGAGTCATCGCTCGCGCCTTTGTCCAGATCGCGCTCGAAGTTGGCGCCGTTGACCGTGACCCGCAGCCGGGGCGGGCGCTGCGGGTGGGTGTCGCAGAGGTCCAGCGTAAGCGCGCACTGGCCGCTGGCCGAAACTTGTTCCAGGACAAACCCAATCGGCAGCGTATTCATCTGGTCCCAGCGTCCGCCTTGTCCGCTGCCGGCCCACTCATCGAAAGGCCCGGGCAACACGTAAGGCCAATCGCTCTCCGGCTTCGAGAGACCGACGTAGTAGGCGTGATCCGGGCTGCCGAAGTGCAACAGGAACTGCGCGTGGTTGGTTGGGGCCAAGGCAAACTCGGCGGCGCGGTTGTCGCTTTGGCCAATCTGCCAGAGCGGTTGAAGCGGTTCTGCGGCGGGGCCGGAGGGGCTTAAGGGCAGCGTGCAGAGAAGAGCTGCCGGCCAGACTCTGGCGATAGCTCGGCGGATCGTAATCGCAGGCGGAAGCAGGTTTGCATTCATAACAGTGCTTGCGGACGCTGAGGCCGATTCTGCCGAATCCTAACTCCAAGCCGGATCCAGCAATTCTCACTCGGGGCGTACGGAGTCCCGGCTTTAGCCGGCTGGCACGAGAAAGCCGGCTAAAGCCGGGACTACAAACGGCTCCTACGATTTGGCGCGCACGCGCAACTCCGGCACCCAGTCGGCGGCATCCGGAGGCTTGAACTTAGCTGGCCCGCCGTCCGCCGCCATGAACCATTCGTCCGAAGTGCCATCGTGGGGATTGAACCAGCGTCCAGCCAGCTCGGCTTTGACCCCGCTCAAGTCCAAGGCGCAGGGCAGAATTCTTCGTAGGGCAGAGTTTCGAATTCTGTCTTGTTGTTTTCATGGTCTTTTTTTTTTGTGCTCTGCTGTTCGGTTTCGGTCTCTCGCCCTTCACCCAAAAAGCCCGCGCAACCGGGCGGCCAACGGGAGTGATCTTCAGAGGGCACCGCGTCCGGTCCCCTATGAAGCCGGGCTGGTGAGGGCGAGAGAGTGAAAGCCGAGGCAGAGAAAGGACCTGAAAACGACACTGACTAAAGTCAGCGTGAGCGGTGGTGGGAATTCTTACGGTCCGGTGTGGAGTCTGCGAAGGGCAGTGAAGGTGTCGGTGCTTATGAGGGTCGCCGGAACGGACCGCAGCGGACAATCAGCGCCGGACGGTAAGACTGATGTTGGGGCGCGACGCTGGGAGTGCGGCAAGTGGCCTGGCCTTGGTTCAGCAGGCGTCTTGACGCACACGCATCGGAGCGCGGGGAACGGTGGTGAGTTCTTCGACCAGCCTTTTCACATTGCGAACAGCGAGTTGGGAAAGTCGCACAACCGATGGGTTCTGGCGGCTCGGCGAGGCATAGGACACAATTGTCCTAAAAAGTGCAGTCAGGACGAGTTCCATCGTGGAAGCTGCGGTGGTCCGGGGCTAGCTTTCGGCCATGCAAACCGAAGCCTTCGCGAAGTGTGATCCGGAATTGGCGAGTGCTCTGGACCATGCCCCGCGAGAACTGAACTGGTCCTGCGTGATCCTGAGTAATTGTTATCAAGCTCCAACTTTTTTGAGTCGTGGGCTTCGGGCATGGTGTCGGCATGACAAGTTTTGCGAAGCGACAGGAATCGGGGCTGGGTGGAAAACGTTGGCTATCCTCAACTGTTTTCGCGGCCAATCGTTGGGCAAGGTTCCGGCCATGAAAACTGAACCAAGCCAAATGGGGCCAGAAGCAGGCTCAGCGACACCGTATCGGGCCTCGCCGATGGTCAGTCTCTCGTGGTGGATGGAACAAATGGGCGTGGGCGCCTGCACCGTCTGGCGCTGGCGGAAAAGAGGCATGCTCCGCGTCACGAACATCTACGGCCGATTGTATCTGAGCCAGGAAGCCATCGCCGAGTTCAACGCGCGCGCCCAGCGGGGTGAATTCACACCTGAAGCCAAAGGGCCAAGGAGAGGTTCAGCATGGGCGGGACAACGGCCCACGGCTGGCCGGGACGAAGAAATGGAAAGGAGCCGGAAATGAAAATGGAAATCCATGTCGCCGGCGTCTTTCGGGACGTGTGGTTTCGCGGCAGCCGCGATGAGCGGCAAGTCACCTTGCTCAATTGCCTGGATCGTGGGGCGCACGAGGGCTTGAAGCTCAAGCAGACGTTTGATTACCTGAATCCATAATCCTGAGCCGTTATCGGTGCTGGCGAGTTTTTGGGACCGGAACGTGGTGTTCCCCCGTTGTGCCTGGCCCGAATCAACAGCGCAAGCTGCTGTTCGCGTTCCTGTATGAGACAGCAAAAATGGCAGGTATCCCGTTCCGTCGTCTCGTGTGGGCTACGCGGCACGAGGTTGGCGAAAAGACCGGACGCGAGCACTACCATTGGTTGATCGGCGCGGAAGAGTGGAACCCGACGTTGGCGGACATGTTCCGGCTTAATGCCCTTTGGGACCGTCTGCCCAAGTGCGGGTTCTCCAGGAATCATCAGTCTGATCCCCGGTTAAACGGGGTCGAATATGTCACGAAGTGTTTGTCAGGATCGGCACTGGGTGACGGCCTGGGGGGAAACTTTTACGAAGGCTCCAAATTCGCTCTCCGAGGGGCCGAGGTGACGCTCAGTAATTCGCTCGCTCGTGTGGTAGGGGGTCGGCGGATCGTTGTGCTGAGACACTGTTGAGCCTGACACACTGAAAAGACGGCAGGAATGCGAAACAGCCAAGGCAGGAGTCCGAACCTCCTGCGGATAGAAGGGAAGGTTCTTCCCGGAAACGCTGCGGAGCGAGGGCCGACGGAGCTGGCATGGCCAGCTTGCATGTCCGGACGCGGTGTGAAACAAGAGGGGTCCCCGGCGGGGTCAGGGTGGGGCGCGCGCGCGCGCCCCACCCTGGCCCCGCGGGGTTGCTTGAAGAGTCAGTGTGTACAGCGCCAGACCGGGTTCGATGACTTGCAGGGCTCATCAGTACTGCTCTCCCTAGCAAGTGAACTGAGTGGAGGACAGAGGGCGCAGTGCCAGCGCTTTGCGGAGGCCATCGCCTACGGGAAGACCGCCTTGGCTGACCCCGAAACGAAGACCGCTTACATGGCCCGGGCCACCGCGCAATCGCGCACGCTGTTCGCCGTGCTCATCAGCGACTTCTGCCATTCTCCGACCGTGGACGACATTGATCTGTCGGGCTATTCGGAACGAGCCGGCGAAAAAATCCAGATTCGCGCCTCCGACGATTTCGAGGTGGTACAGGTCGAGGTAAAGATCAAGGATGCTGCGGGCCGTCTGATCGAAGCTGGCATGGCAGCTCAATTCGCCCCGGACCGTGGGGAATAGCAATATCGAACGACCAGCGAAGCGCCTGAGAGTGGTCCGTTGACCGTGGAAGTGACAGCCGCGGATCGTCCCGACAATCGCACCTCACAAGCGCGGTCGGTCAGGTAGAATCTCAAACACGTATGGTTAGGTTCGGTCGCACGCTTCATGAAAAGTCTTCCGCCGTTGCCGCCAAAGTTCGTACTGGAATTATGTCGTCGTCTCAATTTACCTGACCCGATTGGAGCTGCAAGCATTGGAATCATTAGCGACTGACTCAAACATCGCTTGTTCGTGTCATGGCGGAACGAACGGGAACCAGAGCGCGGTTCGCGAAACCCGCAGGGAGATGAGGCCGTCCTCGCTCCAAGTTCGCTGGAGGTTCGGCCGCGCCGCCATCGAGTTTTCTTTTTGCCTATCTTGGCGTCTTTGATATAAAGACGCCATTCGAGGCATAGTCGTGCGTAAGAGGTCTGGAGCGATGCGAAGAAGGGATCCAACAATTCACGGTTGCAGGGAGGGATACCCTTCGTCCACGCAAGACTTAACCCACAGCCCCTTGTTCTGGGCACCACTCCCGCCCGGCAGATCAGGCAAAACCCCTTGCGGTGTGATCGAGTCCACTTCGTCCCTGAATTGGCGGCGTGGCGCGAAAGTCGCTTCCCCGGAGAGTGCACTCCCACAGCGACTCCTCACGATAAACCGACGGCCCCCCCTGCTCTTGGACGGGTCCTAAATTGAGGCGAATCAATGAGAAGGGACTCATCACACACGGTTGTGGTTCGGGCCAGAGACTGGCCGGATACTGCCAGAAGGCTAGCTTTGTTTGGTCTGATCATCGCCCTGATCGTCCTTCAAAACCTATGCCTGCCGAGTCGTGGCGCCTCCAGAAATAACTCTCCGCCGACGATCACTCCTGTCGCAGATAAAGTCATCACCGTAGATGACATTGCGGTCGCACTGGTAAGAGTCGGCGACGATGCGACTCCGCCGCAGGAACTGACTTTAAGCGGCACATCCTCGAATCCTAACATGATTCCCGATGGCAACATCACGTTCGGTGGTTTGGGCACCTATCGAACCATCACCATCGTCCCCGCCCCGCGCCAAACCGGCTCGGCGAAGATCATGGTTTCAGTCTCAGACGGATCTCTGAGTACCAATGTCAGTTTTGAGGTTACGATAGTCGAAAGACCCCCGATTGGTCCCCAGGTCGTTTATGAGAACCAGAGCATCCCACCTAAGAACTACTTTTCTCTGGGGAACGGCTTCGAATTTGGAGATCAAGTCTTCCTTTCGGGTAAGGGGACTGGGCGGTGGCGAGTTACCGACTTTCTCTTCGATTACTACCTCAGCGACAACGCCAATGGTGACGAACGCGGCGAACTTCGAATCTATCCAAACGATGGCCCTGATGGGAGACCAGGTTCCGCGCCGATCTACAAAAGCAGTGCGTTCTCGCTGAAAAAGGGCTTCTCCTCCGAACGTGCGGCGGGACTTTCGCTGACGGTGCCAGACACGTTCACTTGGACGGTCGTGTTTACTGGCATCGATACCAACGAGGACATGGGCCTGCTCCTCGCTAGCACTCCTGCAACCGGATCAAGCCCTGATGATTTTTGGATCCGCAAGATCGACGGCACCTGGTCAGCGTCCCTGATCGTGATTGACGGCGGCACGCCAGCGAACTTTGGCGCGACAGTTTACGCTGTGAGCGTATCCGCGCAATCGCCGACAATCTCTTTTCAACCGGAAAGCCAGACCGCTGTCCGGGGAGCAAACGTGACTTTGTACGTGACGGCCTTGGGCTTGCCGCCTTTGGGCTATCAGTGGCAATTCAATGGTAGCGATGTCCCTGGAGCGACGAACTCCATACTGACCATGACGGGGGTGAAGAAGGCGGACTCGGGTGATTACATTGTGAGTGTTAGGAATAACGCCGGAGGAGCCATGAGCCAAGCTGCGAAGCTTACGATTGTTCCTGGTCCGAAAGACGATTTCAACCTGGACGGGTTGTCGGATTTAGTATTTCAAGATGCGGAGAATTACCTTGGGGTCTGGCTGATGAACAGGACCAATCGGGCTTCAGGAGGGTTCCTTGTGCCGGACAAGAGCGATGCGAGCTATCGGCTGGTGGGGACGGGAGACTTCAACCAGGATCTACAGCCCGACCTTCTCTTGCACCTTGGAGACGGAACTCTGGAGGTCTGGTTCATGCAGGGAACCAACCGGATGAGTCGATCATTTCTGGCGCCAGGCAACCCTGGGGACCAGCGTTGGCGGGTGGCGGGGACAGGGGATTTCGATCTGGACAGCAAGACGGATCTGCTATTTCAGCATGAGGACGGGACGCTGGCGGTGTGGTTCATGGACGGGACGAAGCTCACGAATGCATCATTGACCAATCCGAGCATTCCGGAGGAGAGTTTGTTTGCGGTCGGGGTGGGTGATTTTACCGGGGAGAGCCGGGACGAGATTCTGTTGGCGGGAAAAGACCGGAGCATGGCGATTTGGAAGATGGAGGGGACCAACCGGGTAGGGACTGTATGGCTGAAGCCCGTGGCGGCGGGGGATGGGGATTGGCAGGTGGTTCGACCGTTGGACATGGACGGAGACAAGAAGACGGACTTAGTCGTGCAGCGCTCGGACCAATCGCTGGAGTTTCGATTTCTGGAAGGAACGAACCTGGTTAGCCGACCGGGGTCGAAACCGCTGACGGTGGAGGGAACCTGGCGGCTGATTGGACCGGCTTTTCCGACCAATGTTTGGCCGAGGATTTCCTTCATCCCAGATCAGATTACCTATGTGGACAAAGCGACGAAAGAGATTGGCTTTACCGTGGCCGACGCAGACACGCCGGTCACCAACCTGGTCGTGGCGAGCATATCCTCCAACCCGCAGCTTGTCCCGAGCACGAACATCGTTGTGCTGGGGAACGGGACCAACCGGACGATGATCATCAATCCGGCTCCCCAGCAGAAGGGCACTGTCAGGATTACCGTTACCGTGAGCGACGGGCTTGCGAAGGCGAGCAGTGCGTTTGAGTTGAAAGTCAATTCGGAAACCAAAGACGATTTCAACCTGGACGGGTTGTCGGATTTGGTATTTCAAGATGCGGAGAATTACCTTGGGGTCTGGCTGATGAACGGGACCAATCGGGCTTCAGGAGGGTTCCTTGTGCCGGACAAGAGCGATGCGAGCTATCGGCTGGTGGGGACGGGAGACTTCAACCAGGATTTGCGGCCGGACTTGCTGTTTCAGGATGAGGAGGGGACGTTGGCGATATGGTTGATGAATCAGACGAGGCAGAGGACGGGCGGGCTGATAGAGCCCCGGAATCCAGGGGACCAGCGTTGGCGGGTGGCAGGGACGGGGGATTTCAATCTGGACAGCAAGACCGACCTGCTGTTTCAGCATGAGGACGGGACTTTGGCGGTGTGGCTAATGGAAGGGATGACGCTCACGAATGCGACCCTGACCAATCCGAGCGTTCCAGAGGCGGGGCTGATTGCAGTGGGGGTGGCGGATTTCAGTGGAGATGGCCGGGACGACATTTTGTTGGCGGGCAAAGACCGGAGCTTGGCGATTTGGAGGATGGAGGGGACAAAGTGGGTGGAGAGTATCTGGTTGAAGCCCGTGGAGGCGGCGGATGGGAATTGGCAGGTGGTTCGACCGTTGGACATGGACGGAGATAAGAAGATGGACTTGGTGGTGCAGCGCTCGGACCAATCAGTGGAGTTTCGATTTCTGGAGGGAACGAATCTGGTTATCCGGGCGGGGTCGAAACCGTTGACGGTGGAGGGAACCTGGCGGCTGATTGGACCCGCGGTGCCAGCGTGGCCGACCAACTTGGCCCCGATCGTCCGCATTGTCGCACCCACGAATGGCGAGACCTTCTTCGTCGGACAAGCGATTCCCATCGCCGCGTCCGCCTCAGATTCCGACGGGAGAGTTACGCGAGTCGAATTCTTCGCTGCGACCAATTCCACGTCCAATCTGATTAGCATCGCGACCAACGCAAGTGTGAGCGGCACTTACACCAATGCCTGGACTAATGCGCCGGCTGGTTCTCACACTTTGACGGTGGCGGCAACGGATGATTCTGGCGTGACCAGAACATCAGCTCCGATCTCGATTACAGTTTTCGGGCCACCGACGATCACGGCCCAGCCGCAAGGCAAGATGGTTCCTGCGGGAACCAATGTCACGCTCACTGTCACGGCTACGAGCGCGCTGCCATTGAGCTACCAGTGGCGCAAGGACGGGGTCAATATTCCAGACGCGAGGAGCGCGACACTCATATTGCCGAGCGTACAGAAAACGGACGCCGGCAATTACAGCGTCGTTGTTAGCAATTCCGCAGGGCAAGTCACAAGCGCCGACGCGAGCTTGGAGGTGAATGTTGTTTTTCGCTTCAGTCAGGACGTGCTGGAAACAACTGAAGACGCAAGCTTGCTCAGAATCCCCGTGCACAAGGTCGGTGCTGCGGTGGCCGCGGTCAGTTACTCGGTGACCATCGGGACCGCTGAACCTGGCCGCGACTATCGCCTCGAACCGGGGCGGCTGAACTTCGGCGCCAATGAAGAGAGCCGGGATATTCTGCTCACGCTCCTTGATGACTTCATCCTCGACGGGACAAAGCAACTGACCATCACGCTTACCTCACCTTCGAATGGCGCCACGCTGGGCATGCCGTATGTCGCCACCATTTTCATCATCGACGACGAAAAGCCTGTGACGCCGACATTGTTTGCCCAGTTGATTCTCCCCGAGGACCGGAAGGCAACTGGCCGATTACAGGTTTATCTTGAGCCCACAGTCGCCACCAATGCCGCGTGGCGGTTGCCTTGGGAACTGGTTTGGCACGAAAGCGGCGAAATCCTTGGCAACCTCGATGTAGGCAATTACCCGCTCGAATTCCGGCCCATCGCAGACTATCGTGAGCCGGAGATCAGCGAGGAAATTCCGGTGCTCAACCAGCGTGATCCCACGGTCCGCACATTCCTTTACCGGCGCGACGCGGCGCGGCCATCGGGTAGCTTGGTGGTTCGCATCGGCCCACCGGAAGTCCTGCACGCGCCCGTGCCCGGCCCAGGTTGGCGGCTTCGCGGCGAAAGAAGCTTTTTCACGAACGCCTACCGGCTAGGGAATCTTCCACCGGGCACGAATTACATTTTGGAGTTCCAGGCCGTGAGAGACTGGACCACTCCACCCGCACGGCTCGTTACCGTGCTGGCGAATCTAGACAACGTGGTCACCGCCACCTATTCCCCCGCGCAGCCGGTCGCCCCTGAAGTGTACCAGCCAGTCCCTCTCCGCACCTACCAGGCCATCGAGGATGGTGTGAGTGAGCCGTTGCGCCGTCCGCTGTCACTGATGGGACAGCTAAGGTCTGCCGCCGGTTATGGCAGCGGCATCGCCGTGCGGAAGCGAGTCGTTCTTACGGCTGCCCATGTGCTCTTCGATGAAAGCACGACGAATCTCGTTTCCGAAATCACTTGGCACCACGAACTCCACGCAGGCGACTACGATCCACGTCCTATTCGCGCGATAGGATGGGCTGTGTTTGAGGAGTACCTCAAGCAGCGCCGGTCGGAACGCGAACGGATTCCTCCGAGCGGGCCCACTCCAGCTTCGCAACAATGGGACGTCGCCGCAATTTACTTCGGCCAGGATATCGCTCTGCACGGCGAAAGCGGTTTCCTGCTCTCGGACACGACCGACAACGAATGGCTGGCCACCGCGAAGGTCAGTTTCCTCGGAGGCTATCCGCTCACTGGACAAGCGGACAACCGGCTTCATGCAATCGAGTCGCGTAAGTACCTGTTTGCCCGCGCGAGTGGCCGCTTGTTTTCATCTTCTCAATTTGTCAGCTATCCGGGCAACAGCGGCGGACCGCTCTGCGTGCTCGCGGGGCCAGTGGGTGATCCCACATTTTACCCAGCGGCCGTCTATCTTGGGAACTTGGATGACAGATCCGTCGTTCGCGCCATCGACAGCGAGGTGGCGCAACTGATCAATCGTGCCGCTTCTTCAGCGGAACTCGGCACGAACTTCACCGGTGGCGGTGTGCTTGTGCTCAACCCGCCGGTGCCGGGTGTGCGGTTTGGGGTTCAGAAATTGACCATCCGCCTGCAACCTCGAGAGGCAGTCGCCGCGGGCGCTGGGTGGCGAGTCAGTGAGAAAGGCGGCGCATTCACCGGTATGCCCGAGGCGACAACAGACCTGGTATCCGGCGTCAATTACACCGTGGAATTCAAATCGGTCCCCGGATGGCTAATTCCCACGAATTTCAGCGTAAATTTGCCTGAGGGCCAGGATGCCGAACTGACGGTGACGTACGAACGCGACCCGTCAGCACTGCCCGTCCGATGGATTGCTTCTTCATCCGGCCTTTTTGTTTCCGGTGCGGTCGGTATAGTGGTGGACATTGAGTTTACCCCAGCTCTGGGTGCGCTGGCGTCATGGACGAAAGTCCGGACGGTTACGCTGGAAGCAAACCCTGTTTTCGTCATCGGGCCGCCTTGGACGCCCAACCCAGCCGGATACTACCGAGCCAAATGGTGAGAATGAGCATCACAACTCGTGTCCAGCCACGGCAACCCAAAGGGGACAGTGAAATGAGAGCATTACCTCGAGATTCGGCCAGTTGCTCAATTCGTCTAGGATCCACGTTAAGCTACCTTGCGGTCGGTAAACGGATTGCGCGGTCACAACTCGCGTGCTTTCGCGCGTTGGCGTTGCACGCAGTTCGATTGACCCTCGTTGCGTGGTTCATATTCTCGAACGGAGCCGCTTCGGCACAAACACATCCATCAACGTTACCGAATCTGAATCTGTCCAAAGGCGGGGTCGTGAAGGCCATCGTGATTCAACCCGATGGGCAGATGATCATTGGTGGCGATTTCTTTACCGTGAGTGGCGTGCCGCGCCGTAATCTGGCGCGCCTCAATCAGGATGGTTCCATGGACGCTACGTGGGATCCGGGCCTTAGTGGCATTTCGGGCGGGGGTGGCAGTGGGACGGTGAATTGCATGGCCCTAGTCAGCACCAATCTTTACGTGGGAGGCAGTTTTCGAAGCGTTCAGGGTGCAATCCGTAATGGGTTGGCCAAAGTCTCCATCGGGGGCCGTGGAGAGTCAGATCCGAACTGGGCACCGAATCCAATCGGAGGGCAACCTGCATCGGCTGAGATTTACTGCATGATCGCCGACAAAGACTCCCTCTACGTGGGCGGGTATTTCTTGGAAATCGGAGGTCAGAATTCTGTCACAAACCTCGCCAAAGTGGCCTTGCAAGGTGTCGGAGCTACCGATCCTATCTGGAAACCAAATCCAGCCGTCTTTTCCAAGCCAGGTGAAAGCGGATATGTAATTCCCAGAATCAACTCGCTCGCTCTCGTTGGCTCGAACCTTTTCGTTGGAGGGAATTTCGACTTCATCGGTGGAAGAGCTCGAACGAACCTTGCCAAGCTGAGTGCTGGAGGTACCGGGGCTGCTGACATTCTTTGGGTACCAAATCCATTCACTCCAGGAGGATTCTACCATGAGGTCAATTCCATTGCATCGGATGCGGACAATCTATATGTCGCGGGGTATTTTGGGAGCATTGCCGGGCAGAACCGTCGAAATCTTGCAAAGGTCTCGACCACCGGCAGCGGTTCACTCGATTCCGCCTGGGATCCCCAGCCAAAGGATGAATATCGTTCTACCGGAGATGTGTGGCTCCTCTCCATTTCAGGGACAAATCTGATTGTAATCGGTAACTATGTTCAAATCGGCGGGCGGAGCCTGACCAACATCGCACGAATCGGCACCACAGGCTCAGGAGTTGCAGACGACAAGTGGATGCCGAGACTGTCCGGCGTTCAGACGATCGCGTCCAGTGGCTCGTTAATAGCTGCTGGGGGACAGTTTACGGAGGTGGACGATCTGCAAGTGCTAGGGTTCGCGAAGCTGGATTCCGTCACCGGCAGGTATGATTCGTCATTTCCAACCCAAGTAGAGTCTCCGGGGAGAGTGAACGCGATCTATAGACAACCCGACGGCAAGATTGTAGTCGGGGGTGATTTCCTTAGTGCCCAAGGTCTGAAACGCCTTCATCTCGCGCGAATCAATACTGACGGGAGGCTCGATTCCAACTGGCGACCAGATCCCAACGGTGTTGTCACCGCCATTGTCGGCAATGAATCGGCATTCTTTGTAGCCGGAGCGTTTGCTACAATCGGCGGCAATTCGAGAAACGCGGTCGCGAAATTCGATTCGCTCGTATCAGATCGTTCCGACCCTGCCTGGAACCCTAAAATCTCAAGGCGAATGTCGGAATTTGAAATTCTTAGCATTGCATTGAGTGGCACTAACCTGTTCATCGCCGGAAGTCTTGGCACCGTTGGTGGAATGAACTTGGGAGAATTGGTAAAGATCAACACAGAGGGGAATGGCAGCGCTGATCCGTTGTGGACCCCGATGACTGGTGGTGGCTCGGCAGCAAGCGCACTCGCCGTGGATGGAACGAACCTCTACGTCGGTGGCTTCTTTGAGTCGATTGGGGGCGTTCCCCGCACCAACCTCGCCAGAATTAGTATTTCCGCACCTATTGCGGTTGATCCAATGTGGGATCCCCGGCCTTGGGATCTGTTCCGAGATAGTGCAGGCCATGTCTATTCGTTGGTAGTCGGCGAGAACTATGTCTTTTGCGCAGGTTCGTTCGACGTCATCGGAGGACAACAGCGGAGGGCGATCGCCAAGCTCAATAAGTTTGGGGCGGGTGAGGCGGACCCTCTCTTCGCACCTAACGTCACCCTTAATTTGATCTATGCACTAGGTGTGAACGAAACAAATGTCTTCATCGGGGGCTACGAACTTCAGAATGAAGGTGGAGGCTTGATTAGGCTCAGCAAGACCGATGGTTCTTACGACCCGTCGTTTGCCCCGCATCCCGCCGGTACTGCGAATACGGCCGATTCTGGTGTGACCGCCCTACTCGTCGTCGGGGATGATCTCTATGCAGGGGGCAGTTTCACCACGATCGGTAACCACCTTGGGGAAGAAAGGGAAGACAGCGGCTACCCTGTGAGGATTGGTGGCCTCCCGCTAACAAGCTTCGCTTTCCTTCCCACCGTCGCCGCCCCGGTCGCGAGTCACGACACATCATCCACATTGACTATTCGGCGAAATCCCCGCGATGGTTTTGAAGTGACACACTTCCGCATTAGGGCACCGAACAATGTCAACTTGTTCTTGGGGAATGGTCAATTGCCAGTCGCGGCAGGCAGCTTCATCACGGTCGCCCAAGGTGAAGCCGGATTACGTTTCGATCTGACGGCCGCCAACGGTTCCGTCACCGTTGTCTCCGCCGTGAACGACACGGCTGCGGGAGCTGGAACAGCCTCTAGCACCATCGCACTCAGTTCCAAACCGAATCCAGAAGATGTCTTTCGCTTCAGCCAGGATTTATTTCGAGCTGACGAAAATGCACACGTGCTAAGAATTCCTGTGCTGAAATCCGGTGCCAAGCCAGCCAGCGTGAGTTATTCTGTGACCGGCGGAACCGCCGAGCCGGGCCGTGATTATCTCCTCGAACAAGGTCGCATGGACTTTGCTGCCAAGGAAGAGAGCCGGGAGATTCAGGTCAAGCTTCTGGATGACCTTGTTCTCGACGGCCCCAGACAACTCACGATCGAACTGAGTTTGCCTTCAAATGGAACAACTTTGGGCACCCCAAACAGGACGATCATCGAGATTCGCGACGATGAAGAGCCATTAACTCCAACGTCATTTGCAATGCTTCGGGAGCCCCTACCGCGATCCGGTTTGGGCGCAGTTCGAGTGTCCATCGAGCCGAATGGATTACCGGGGGCCGCGTGGCGGCTGCCTTGGGATTTATCGTGGCATTCGAGTGGCCACACGCTTTCGAATCTCGACGTTGGGCTCTACGTAATTCAATTCCGTGCGGTCGCCAACTTTGTTCAGCCGAATGCGATTATAGCACCTGTTCAAGATAGATTAACGACGAGCCGAACTGTCCGCTACACTAGCGCTCTGTCTGCAGTGACCACAGGGAATCTGATCGTCCGTCTCGGTCCAGATGAGGCGTTGCCGGGAGTGGGATGGCGTTTACGCGGCGACAGCGAATTTCAAGCGAGCGGCTTTCGCCTTGCGGATTTGCTCTCCGGAACTAATCACATCTTGGAATTCCGCTCCACGAACGGTTGGTACACTCCTGCCCCACGGTTTGTTACTATTCTTCCCAACGCGGAAAACGTCGTGACCGCGTTTTATGAACCCGCCTCTCCGTTAGCACCAGGGACTCGCATTCCCCAAACAGTGCCGAGATTTGTCGAAATAGGAGAAGCGCTGAACGAGACGCTTCGGCGACCGCTTGTCTTTGTGGGACAGCTTCGCTCCAAGGCTGGATTCGGCAGCGGAATCGCAGTGCGAAAAAAGGTTGTCTTGACGGCGGCGCACGTCCTTTTTGACGAAGAGACGACCAATTTCGTCGAGTCGGTTGATTGGTTGCCTGAATTGCATGTCGGGGAGTATGAATCGCGCCCGATTCGTGCCCAAGGCTGGTACGTATTTGAAAAATACCTGCGCCAACGGCGATTGGAGCGAGAAGAGGGAAAACCTTCATGGGTTGCTACTCGCGCCTCGCAGCAATGGGATATTGCAGCCATTTACTTTGACCAACAGATTGCTCGAAACGGCGGGAGTGGCTTCCTTCTGTCGGACGCGTTGGATAACGAGTGGATTCTAGGTAACTCCGAAAAGCTTCTGGCCGGTTATCCAATGGGCAGAAATGAGGACGGGAAACTCTTCGTCACCGAGGCTCGCCAGTACCGGTTCGTTAACGACGGCAACCAGCTCTTCTCGACGTCCGAAATCAGCAGTTTTCCTGGCAACAGCGGCGGTCCTTTGTGCGTTCTCTACACCAATTCACTCACCTACTTCCCAGCCGCAGTCTATCTGGGAACCGCAGATAAACTGTCGGTCTTCAGAAGCATCGATAGCCAGGCCGCTGAACTGATCATGCGCGCCGCCTCATCGGCTGATCTCGGCACAAACTTTACCGGCGGCGGCGTGCTCGTGTTCAACACGGCGGTGGCGGGTGCCCGATTTGGGATTCAGAAATTGACCGTCCGGCTGGAACCACAAGAGGCGGTCGCTGCAGGCGCGGGCTGGCGAGTCAGTGAGAAAGGCGGCGCGTTCACCAGTTTGCCCGAAGCAACGACGGACCTGGTTTCAGGCACCAATTACACAGTGGAATTCAAATCGGTGCCCGGCTGGCTAACGCCGACGAATTTCCCGGTCAATCTGCCCGAAGGGCAAGACGCGGGTCTAACCGTAACCTACGAAAGCACCACGCCGGTTCTGACGGCGACAGGGAACGGCATATTCGTTTCCGGTCCAGTCGGTAAAGTCGTAGAGATTGAGTTTACGCCGGTGCTAGGTCCAGCGGCGGCATGGACGAAAGTCCAGACGGTTACGTTGGAGGTGAACCCGGTCCTCGCGATTGGTCCACCTTGGCCGACCGACTCAGCCGGATACTATCGAGCCAAATGGCAGCAATAAGTCGCCGCTGACGGCCTAGTCCGGCACCAGATGAGAGAGAACATGAGATGAAGACTTTCGCAACTAACCGGAATGCACGTGACAGCCGAGCGATACACTCGCGCGCCTTCCAGGCAGCGACCGGACTACGCGAATGTCAGGGAGCGAGGCGAACGCGCCCCGATTGCTTAAAGCACAACCAGTGGCGAGCAGATGAAATTCACTCGACCCCTTCGGGTGTTCACCAAGCCTACGAGCGGTCGAGAGTGATGAGCTACCGAATGACGCGACGACTGTGCTTTACGATGTCCTGGGTCTGGCTTGTGATCGGTGCGATCCACTCACCATTCCAGACTTTAGCCGATACCGTTTACAGATTCTCCACTTTCGCAGGAGTTGCGGGGCAGCCCGGCAGTGCGGACGGGATAGGGACCCTGGCGCGGTTCGACAAACCGGATGGCGTGGCTGTGGACAGTGGTGGAAATGTATATGTCGCGGATCTCTTCAACCACACAATTCGTATGATCACGTCGGGCGGAGTAGTGAGTACGGTGGCCGGCTTGGCGGGCAACCCTGGCAGTGTGGATGGTCCAGGGAGCGTGGCGCGATTTCGTTCCCCGTCGGGCGTGGCCGCGGATGGCGCAGGAAATGTGTATGTCGCCGATGGGGGGAATCACACAATTCGGAAAATCACGCTGGGCGGAGCCGTGAGCACACTGGCTGGTTCAGCGGGAGTTAACGGTATTACTGACGGACCGGGAATCGCCGCACGGTTCGATTTACCGAGCGATGTGTCACTGGATGGTGCGGGAAACGTATTCGTGGCCGATTTGAACAACAACCGGATTCGCAAACTCACGCCCGACGGAGTTGTGAGCACGTTGGCAGGATCAGTTCAAGGTTTTTCGGACGGGACAGGGAGTGAGGCACGATTCTTCCTTCCAGGTGGTGTGGTGGTGGACAGCCAAGGGAACGTTTATGTCGGGGATAATGCGAACCATACGATCCGACGAATCACGCCGGTTGGAGTGGTCGGGACACTGGCAGGGCTGGAAGGCGTATCTGGCCCCGTGGACGGCACTGGAAGTGCGACCCGGTTCAATTCCCCGTGGGGGCTAGCAGTTGACACTACGGGCAACTTATATGTGGCGGATCTTCTCAACCATACAATCCGGATGATCACACCACGAGGCGAGGTAAGCACCGTGGCAGGTTGGGCGGGGGAAATCGGCAGCGCTGATGGGACAGGAAATGCAGCGCGGTTCAATCGGCCGTACGGTGTTGCAGTGGACAGCATTGGAAATCTCTATGTTGCGGATACCGGTAACAACACGATTCGAAAGGGCATTCCTGTAATTGGACCGACGATCATAAGCCAACCTCAGAGCCAGATGGTGACTATGGGTACAACCGTCACATTCACTGTCAAAGCGACAGGTTCTCCTCCGCTCATTTACGAGTGGCGGAAAAACGTTGCTCGTATCGAAGGTGCCACGAACGAAACCCTAACCTTCGACAACGTCCAATCGAGCGATGCTGGCAGCTACAGCGTGCTCGTGAGCAACGCGGCAGGCGGTGTGACCAGTTCCAACGCCACCCTAATGCTGAACGTGGTGTCGAAGCTCCTTGGGACCTTTGATCCCAGTCGTTATGACACGGTATTAGTGACAGGAAACGGCATTCACGCCGCAGAAGGCCGCACTTCATTGGCGCAAGCTTATGCAGGCCGGATTTTCTATTCCATCTCCAGCGATGGAAGCGAAAGACCCGCCAAAGTCTATAGCTTCGACCCAACGACGACAAACAATGTCCCGGGGCTAACTGAGCTAGCAGGGCAATTCTTGGCGCTCTCGTCCATGGGAGGTCAGTTGTTTGTGTCCCATTCGGACGGCGTTATTTGGAAGTATGATGGCACCATCTTCACACCGGTCAGAGCAACGCCGTTTAATCCCAGCAACTACGTGCGTGCTATGGCTCAGTTCAACGGAAAGATGTATTTCGGCACCAGCGCCGGCAGAATTTATGAATCCTCAGACGGGTACCAATTTCGGTTCAACACAGCTATCGATTCCGGTGGCCCAAACAAACTAATTGTCGCGATGACCGAGTGGAAGGGGCATTTGTACGTTGCGACTAGTGAGGAAATCTCCAGATCATCCGAGCTTTTTAGAACGGTCGATGGAATCAATTGGAGCTTGGTTCGAGGTTTTCAGCCATTCGCCCTCCAAGGTTTTGTACCAACGCAGGACTATCTGTACGCTTCATCCGTCATGATTCCAGATCGGGTCGTGGTGTCGTTGGGCCTTTGGAGCACAACCAACGGCGTGGACTGGACTCTTCCTTTCGTTGACCCGCGGGGATCAAAAGGCGTCGCGGGCCGCTCGGACTACTTTTCTCAAACAGGCCGGGCTTACTTCCTCTCTCTCTGGAATGGAGTGATCCGCATGTTTCCAGCATCGGAAGGAAAGATAGAGAGCCCGTTCCAAATGGCCCACGGATTTAGTTCCGTTGTGGAGCTCGACGGTCGGCTTTACGGCATCGGTGCGCAGACGCCGAACGACTGGGCGCAATCTCCGTATGTCATCAGCCTCTTGGGAGATTACGCGGTTCCAGTTTCAATTACCGTCCAGCCTCAAAGCCAAACTGTCCTGGTGGACTCGGATGTTACCTTCTCGGTAGCGGCTACCGGCACGCTGCCTTTGAGCTATCAGTGGCGAAGGGACCGAGTTGACATCATCGGAGCGACAAATTCGACACTCGTGCTGAAGAAGGTGCAGAAACCAGAGAGTGGCACCTATGGTGTAGTTGTAAGCAATCTGGTCGGATCAGCCGCGAGCACCGATGCGAAGCTGGAGGTGAACGATCCAGTTATTGTTCGCTTCAGTCAGGATTCCTTTCAAACCAACGAGAGTGCGGGTGTGCTCAAAATCCCGGTGCTGAGAACCGGCAACTCGGTTGCCAGTGTGAGTTATGCTGTGAGCGACCGAACTGCCGTTCCCGGGCGTGATTATCTCCTGGAGCCGGGCCGCTTGGATTTTGCCAGAAACGAAGACACTAAGGAGATTCGAATCAGGCTGCTTGATAACTTTGTGCTTGATCGCACCAGAGAACTGACGATTTCACTTAGTTCTCCTTCAAACGGCGCGATGCTGGGCGCGCCAAGCATCGCCACGGTCTCCATCACGGACGACGAAGTGCCGGCGATGCCGACATCGTTCATGAGGCTCGTGCCGCCGAATGCACGCACCGCAAGCGGCGCATTGAGGGTGACTATCGAGGCTCCGGCAGCAGAACGCGGGGGCTGGAGGTTGCCGTGGGAGCTGGTGTGGCATTCCAGCGGCCAGACTCTCGGCAATCTCGACGTCGGGAATTATGCGATTCAATTTCGCCCTATTGCCGGATTTGACGAACCACCTGCTGCGATTATTCCGGTCCTAAATAAAGAGGTGACAGGCCGCATCGCGCGCTACGCCAGTAGGCTGGCGCGGGATAGCGGCTCCCTGATCGTCATGATTGAGCCCCCAGAGGTGCACAGGTTGGACGCAGGTTGGCGGCTCCGAGGCGAGCTGGGCTATCTGCCCAGTGGGTACCCGTGGACCGGACTGCCAGCGGGTGCCACCAACATTATCGAATGTCGCCCGGTGAGAGACTGGCTGACTCCACCTGCTCGGCTGGTCACGCTCGTTTCCGGTGTGGACAATATCGTCCGTGTGGATTATGAGCCTGCACCTCCTCCAGGGAGGCGCACCGCACGGCCTGTACTCAGCTACGCCGAGATTGAGGATGCGCTCGCGACCAGGACCACGCTTAAGCGTCCGTTGCCGTTGGTTGGCCAGCTTCGAACACCTCTCGGCTGGGGAAGCGGCATTGCCGTTCGGAAGAAGGTCGTGCTCACCGCAACACACGTTCTTTTTGACGATTCGACTACGAACTTCGTGACATCGGTCGAGTGGTTCCACGAACGGCACGCTGGTGACTATGAATCCCGGCCAATGAGGGGGCTCGGATGGTATGTGATGGACCAGTATCTGATCGAGCGCCGGAAGGAGCGGGAACAAGGGTTGAAACCTGGCGTTTCCTCACGAGCCTCACAACAATGGGATATCGCCGCGATTTATTTTGACCAGCCCGTGGCACGCGACGGTGAAAGCGGCTTCTTATTATCTGATGCGGAGATAAACGAATGGTTGTTGGGACCAGAGGGCGTCTCCGGAGAGAAGTTCCTCGCAGGTTATCCTCTCACGGGCGAAGCTGACGGACGTATGTTTGAGACGGAGGCTCGCAACTACGGTTTTGTTCCTGAAGGGGGATGCCTTTATTCAACAGCGGATTTCCTCAGTTTTCCGGGCAACAGCGGAGGCCCGCTCTTCGTGCTCCCGTTCCCCGCAACCAATCGCACGTATTTCCCCGCGGCCGTTTATCTCGGTTCCCACGACGGACGATCCACGGTTCGTGCGATTGACAGCCGGGTCGCCGATCTGATCAACCGGGCGGCCTCATCGGCCGATTTGGGAACTAACTTCACGGGCGGCGGAGTATTTGTCTTCAATTCACCGATTGTTGGTGCCGCCACGTTTGGCTTCCAGACGCTAAGCGTGACACTGGAACCTGCTGCCGCGGTAACCGCTGGCGCTGCCTGGCATCTCAAAGAAATCCCGTCGATGGAATTCACGAATGCCGTGCAAGCCAGCCGGATTCTGCCCACTGGCGTGGACTACAGCCTGGAGTTCAAACCAGTGCCTGGCTACCAGACACCAAAAACCACGACGATTAACTTGGTCGCAGGACAGGATCAGGCCTACCGAGCGAGTTACGGCTGGCCGCCCATTTTGCGTTTCAACCCCGCGCAGAGCTTGGAGCTTTTGGGCGCTCTGGATTGGAAATACGCAATCGAGATTCGGCACTCGCTGGAGTTGGCCGAACCGTGGCGGACGCTGCGTACGCTGACACTGACCAATAGCCCGCAGACCGTCCCCTTGACGGTGCAAGAACTCGCCGGTCAGGCGTTCTTACGTGCGATTCTCCTGCCTCCCGAATGAAGACGCGATTCATCCTCGGGTGGCCTCGTTTCGCCTGTGTGATTTCCTTCGTAATCTCCCTGGATGTGGTTTCACAAGAGGTCAAGCAGGAAACCAGGATAGGAGAGCGCGAGGTTCTGGTGGCTACGAACCGTGTTGTTGCGGTTGTGCGCGAGCAAAGCTCCTACAAGCCCGATCGCAAGAAGCCGAGCTTCATGGAATTGTTTTGGGGGGCGGTCAGTTTGTTTGCCACGGGAAGGCCGGGCACACAGGTTCAAACTCCTTACGCTAACGCCGGAGCGATCAACACGGAGTATGAAGTTCTGGTGGAATCCAATGGACCACGCCGGACGCTGGTGAGGGTCTTTGATGGCACGGTGAGACTGTGGAATACGAACGGAACGGTGGAAGTTGCCTCGGGCCAAGTCGGGATTGCCGAAGAGGGTCAAACGCCACGGATTCTGGAGACCAACCAAGTTTCTCCGCAGTTTGCACTCCTGGCCACGAACCGAGTCCAGTGGTGGCTTTACTATCCGGCCATCCTCGACACGCGGGAACTTCAGTTTTCACCGGATGAGGCGGCGAACTTCGCCCAATCGTTGGACGCATGGCGGCGGGGCAACCTGCGTGCCGCAGGGCGAGAGTTTCCCACGACTCTCCCCCAATTGACGGACGCCGGCAGGACTTATTACGCAGCGTTGCGCCTGGCCGCCGGGGAGGCAGGTGACGCCTCGGCGCTCCTCAATCAAGTGCAGGCGGACTCTCCAACGGTCCGAGGTCTGAGAGAGCTGATCGCCGTGGTGGCACACACCGACATGGTCACAAATGACCCTGGAAAATCGGCGACTGCCTGGCTGGGACGGTCGTTTTGGTTGCAGGCCCGAACGGGCATGACCAATCGCCTTGAACTGGCTCGAGACGCTGCGCTTCAGGCTGTCGCCTACTCGCCGACCAATGGCCTTGCCCTGGCTCGGCTCGCCGAGCTGGAATTCAGCCTCGGTAGGCTGCGTCGGGCGCGCGAGGCCCTGGACAAAGCCTTGGCCAATAGCCCTGAGCACGCCGCTGCTTACGCGATGCGCGGTTTCGTGTTGGCGGCGGAGAACCGAATCGACGAAGCGCGCCTGAGCTTCGATAAGGCGCGCGACCTCGATCCCATGCTGCCGGAAGGCTGGCTCGGGAGCGGACTGCTCTGGTTTCGCGCGGGGGAAAAGCGCGCGGGGTTGGATGATATTCAGGCGGCTGCGCTGGTGGGAGGCAACCGATCTCTTTTGCGCAGTTATCTCGGCAAGGCCTTTGCGGAAACTTACGACATCAAGCACGCCCAGGCGCAGCTTGAGTTGGCCCGGGGATTGGATCCAAATGATCCGACTCCGTGGCTTTACTCTGCCCTTGATCTATACGCGCAGAATCGAGTCAACGAGGCTATCGCTGACCTGGAGCGTTCGCTTAAGCTCAACGACAATCGCGCGGTTTACCGTTCTCAGTTGCTGCTGGATCAAGACCGCGCCGTCCGTGCCACAAGCCTTGCCCGGCTTTATCTGCGGGCAGGCATGCCCGAAGTCGCGCTGCGCGAGGCCGCTCATGCCGTGTCTTACGACTACGCGAATCCGTCCGCGCATCTCTTTCTGGCGGATAGTTTCAACGCACTTCGTGACCCAACCCGCTTTAATCTGCGCTACGAAACCGCGTGGTTCAACGAGCTGCTCCTGGCCAATGCGCTGGCACCCGTCGATTCCGGCATCCTATCCCCCGGCTTGACGCACCAGGAATACACCCGGTTGTTCGCGCGTGACGGCTTCTTTTTGTCGTCATTCGGCGAGGCTCGGAGTGACGGGCAGTTTCGTCAGTTGGCCACGCAAAGCGGAGTGTTTGGCCGTTCGGCCTACGCGGTCGATCTGGATTTCCAGCACAACGATGGAGTGCGTCCGAACAACGATCTCGAGCGCATTGAGGTTTATGCGCAAATCAAACAGCAGATCTCACGAACGGATACGGCACTCCTGCTGACGAAGTTCCAGGATTATGAATCGGGCGACAATTTTCAGTATCGCGACCCCGCCAACCCCCGGCCGCACTTCCGATTTGATGAAAGGCAAGAACCTATTGCCATCGGGATATGGCGTCATGAGTGGTCGCCCGGTCACCAGACGTTGGCGCTGGCTGGCCGGCTTGAAAATGACCAGCGCTTTCGGGATCTCGGGACAACGAAGACGGTGCTCGTTGGCAGCCCGGCAAATCCACAGGACCTGCTCCTCGACCTCGCTTATCGAGGGCGCTTCGAAACCTACATGGGTGAACTCAACCACATTGCCCAATTCAATAGTAATACGCTGGTTGCGGGTGGGCGCGTTCAGGTAGGGGAGTTCACCACCAGCGACCGGCTCACAGGCGATCCCAGGGTTTCCTCTTTTTTCGGTGATACGGCGGGCACCGGCGTGTTTCATGACGCCGTGATCGGCGAGGAATTCTCGCGACTTTCCTTGTACGCCTATGACACCTGGCAAGCACTGGAACGGCTATCGTTCACTGCGGGACTTCAATATGATACGCTCGATTCACCTCGGAACTTCAGGCATCCCCCCATCAGCGGAGGCAGCGTCGATCAGTCGCGTCTTCTGCCCAAGGCGGCGCTGATCTGGCGTCCGACGGACTCACTGTCGGTGCGCGGCATGTTCGCTCAGTCGCTCGGTGGCGTGAGCTTCGACGAAAGCTACCGACTCGAACCCGTGCAACTGGCCGGCTTCAGCCAGGCGTTTCGCACGGTGATTCCGGAGTCAATCGTCGGTTCGGTCAGCGGGCATCGGCTCGATCTTGGCGGTCTGGCGCTCGACGTGAAGCTGCCGACGCGGACTTTCCTTGGCGCGCAAGCGACCATCACACGGTCGGCTGTGGATCGGACGTTAGGTCTGTTCGAGTTCGACCCCAGTTTCAGTTGGGCCCCTCCTGGGCAACCCGGTCAGACGATCGAATTCTTACGATACGAGGAACAGGCGATCCAGTTCACAGTCAATCAACTGGTCGGCGCAAACTGGTCTTTCGGCGGGAAGTACGAGCTCAGCCGCGCTCAACTGGATCGAGACATACCGTCGATGACGTTCACGTCGGCCGAGGAAGCCGACATGCACACGCTGCGCTTGCAGGCGTTGTTCAACGCGGCCAACGGCTGGTTCGGACGGGCCATGGCTTTGTGGTGGTGGCAGAAGGATTCGGGAGAGATCAACGGAGTCGCCCGGATTGCAGCGGAACACGACGAACAACATGCGCAGTTCGATCTCGAAGCCGGTTGGCGCTTTCCTCGGCAATACGGAGAACTCTCGCTTGGAGTGATGAACCTGCTCGACGACGACTACAGACTTGCGCCTTTGAGCGCCGTGTCGGAACTGCCGCGCGAGCGTGTATTCTTCGTGCGCCTTCGGCTGAATCTGTGAATGCCGAATTCTCGAAGGAATAAGAACCATGCCAAAACCAAGGAAGCCAATTCCTAAGGCTGTGGAGGCCAGAGTCCTCATTTCCTGTCGGCGAAGATGTTGTCTGTGCGCGCACTTGGAACGAGACGAATCTCAAAAGGACGGCCAGATCGCCCACATCGATGACGATCCTTCGAATGCCTCGGAAGACAACCTCGTTTTTCTCTGTTTGCGTCATCATAATCAGTACGACTCGATAACACGACAAGCTAAGGGCATTACGGAGGAGGAGGTTCGGCATGCTCGGACCGAGCTGGTCAAACGGCTCAATCGCTACTCGGAACCTTTGGCAAGACTAACTCTAGAGCTATCGGGCGATCGAGCCAGTTTTTCCGATGAAGATGAAAATAGAATATCGGACTTTCTAAAGGCATTTTGCCGTCCGGGGTCCAAAGTCAGTCGGTACGAACAAGAGGCCACGAGTTCGTCGCCGAGCTGGGAAGTCGACCCAGACAACGCTGAACGGCTGCTGAATGCATTTGACGCCGGTCGCCTAAGAGAGCTTGGCGTGGTTGAAGCTCGGATATCTGAAGTGCTCAAGGACAAGAGCATACTCTCGCAGGTGGCGGCATGGCTGGTGAAATTGGGCCACCGGCGAAGGCGTCTTAAACTGGCACTAGAACGTCGATTGCAGAAAGCCTACTGGCCGGCCGTGATTTTGTCGGTTTTCGCCGGGGGCTTTGTGTGGGCCAACTACGATAGTATTCTTGCCAGGTTCTGCTACGATCTTCCTTTTGTCACCTCTCAGCCGGTCAAGGTCGATGAGATAGCATTAGTGGTCGTAAATGACGAGACCTTTCGACAGCCCAACTACAACCGTGGTCCCGATGGCACCTTGGACCGCAAGCATTTCGTCCATTTGTTGGATACGTTGGAGAAAGCAAAGCCGAAATTGGTGGTGATGGACTTGGTCCTCGCGAGCAAGATACAAGACGCGGACACTGATCGGAAATTGGGAGAGTTGATCCGGCAGGGCGAAGTCTTCGTGGGTGCTGGCTACATTGAAACGCCAACTGCGAGCGATCCCCCAATCCGAGTCGTCTCACTGCCACCGTCTCCGTCGCTCAGCATCCCATCCAACCAAGTTGGGCTGATCGCATTCAGGCCCATCGATCCCGACTTCGTAATCCGCACGTTCGGGAAGCTTATCGAATTTGATCAAGACTCGGTAGTTGATCTTCCCGATCGCACAACTCTGATTTGGAAAGCGGCAAGGTTTTTCGACGGCAATAAGGTGGAGAGAGCCAGTCAAGCGGGCACTCTTTGGCTGAACTATCGGGGTAGACCCGGGGATGTGTTCAGGAAGGTCGCCCTCCATGAGATCACCAACCACATTGATGAGCTTCAGGGAAAAGTAGTTTTCGTCGGTGGCGATAGTACGCTTGGTGTGGTGGGGGCGACGATGGATATCTTCGGCAATCCGTGGACAAGGTTCGGAGGGAAACGCATGCCCGGCGTCGAGATTCATGCGACCGCCTTTGACAATATTCTTTGCGGTGATTGGCTCTCCCGGCCAGGAAAAAACACGGAAACCGTTTTGGGAATCATCTCGGGTGGGGTCTTTGCTCTCAGCCTTTGCTGTTTTCGATCCGGATGTGCTTTCCTGATCGGCGCCGCACTCGGTTTGGGGGGAGTCGCTATCGGACTGCTTACACACCGATGGCTAGGTGTCTGGTTCAATTGGCTCGCCGTCTGGGAGTTCCCCGTGCTCGCGACGACGTTAACCGCGATCTGGATCAACCGGCGCGAACTTGGTTGGCCGGTCGTCTTTATCAGCTACCATCACACGAGTGGCGGCGCGCTCGCCAATGCCTTCCACGCTGAGTTGGCACTGGCAGGCAAGGCTGCATCAATGGACAAGGAAATCGGGGCGGAGCAGTTTCCTGAGCGTTTGCTTCACGAGATTCAAGATGCTCCGAATTTCCTCTTGCTGTTGACCGGCAACGCAGTCCAGCGGCTTCACGATCCGGAGGACTGGGTACGGCAGGAAATCAATCAGGCGTTCGCCACGGACCGTACGATCATTATCGTCAACGCAGTCACGGAACCCTTGCTTGAGGAGAGGAATCTCCCGAACGAACTAAAGAAGTTGATGAACTACCATCATCGAAAATACGAGCACGCGAATCACGCCGACATCGTAAAATGGGTAATCAGAGAGCTTCAACCTCGTTCAAGTTTTGTCAGGTGGGTTCTTCGCCGATTGCCCCAGTACCGCATCGCTCGGTGACAAGGATCAGTGATTGGGATTGTTTGAGCGCATCACTGCTGAAACGCATCGGTCCGACCCTGACGTGGCGAATCGATTAGGCAATCTGTGAAGACGAATCTGGGGCAAAAACGACGAGACGGCGCCGCCGTGTTGGGGAAGACGTTCACCATTGGCCCGATTTCAACTTGGGACGAAGGTCGAGGATTATCGGTCGGTCATGAATGTGATCCGGGCAGCCTGGCCTGGTATTGCTCTTACAAGGGAGCAGTCGGACAGTCCAGAACGGCGGGACAAACTGAGAAGCCTCGGTCTTTCGGTTTAACAAATCGAGGCTGTGGGCTGTGCCTGGCCCAATCAATTCGTGAGAGGTCTCGTCAATCTCGAACGGATCGGAAAGCATCTTCTAACGGGAAGAACTGATGGCTCCGGACCAATTCGCGGAATGAGAAGAAAGCGGAAAGAACGGTTGAAGCGGCAGCGTCAGTCGGCGGGGGCAGGGATGCTTGTGCCACAAATTGTGCCACTTTCGAGGAATTCTTGGAATGCCAACATAGACGGGCCACAAGACCTTTTAGATCAATAGAATCCATGCAATGGTGAGTACTGAAGAAACCGAATGAAAGGCCCAGAAAAGTGCAAAAAACGAATTTCCAATCTGCCGTATCGCCGATTTTTAATCGGCAGGGCGCTGACAAGTCTCTCAACGCTGGAACGTGTCTGAGACGCCGCAGAATACGCTGAATAACGCCGAAAAGTTTTCTGGGGGTTCGGCGCATTCTGCGGGCCGAGGATCACTCCTTTTCCACGGGTCCAGGAAGTCTGCGCCTACCACCCGGGATCCGGGTGCACGTTCACCTTCAATCCTTTCGGTCCCACGATATAGATGGGGCTTTCGCCGAACGGGAACGGATTCGCGCCCGTGCGCACTTTGTTGTAGGTGACCACTCGCTTGGTGCCGAACACGTCGTATTGGGTCAGGCCGCGCTCGGTATTATTGATCCGGGCGTAGGCGTAAGGCTTGTTCGCCCACGCCACAATCGTGTCCTCGCCCTTCGCCTCGTCCGTGAAGACGCAGGCGAACACGTCCGGCCCAAAGGCGTCATTGCGCACCCATTTCTTGCCTTCGAGCATGCGAGTCATCACGGCGTAAGCTTGGTAAGCATATTTGGGGGTGAGGTCGGCACGCATCAGGCCCACCATTTCGGCCGCGTCAAACTGCTGGCCGCCGCCGTCCTTGAGCGTCCACCAAAAAATCTTGTCGATCTTTCGCGACGCGATGGCCTGCACGTAAAAGCGCACGAGCAGATCGGCCTGGCGCAACTCCGAGACGCCGTAGGGATGGATGTGCGTGTTGAAACAGAGTCTTCTCGATCCGCCGCCACGTGAAATCCTGCCGGCCCCACTTGAGGCCGGCCTGCTGCATGGCCTGGAGGCGCGCCTCGAGATCGGATGCGCTGGGATTGAAGGCGGTGTTGATGCCGAACGGAGAGTCGGGGAGAAGCAGGCTCGGGGCAGCCGGCGGCGAAAGGGCGAACGTGAAACTGTTGCTTGCGGTGGACAGATCGGCTCCGCGAGCGCTCAGGGCGCAGAGTAGAGGAAACCAGAACCGGGCTTGCATAAGAACCGCAGTTTAAACGTTTGCTGAGGCGGAACCGAGAGGAAAGGGAACCATTCCGCGCCTGAGGGCGCACGACAGAATTCTTTTTGAGCCGGAGGCATCAAGGCTGCATCAAGCTCGCGAAATCCTCCCTCTCCTCCATCTGATGGAGGAGAGGGCTGGAGAGAGGAGGCGCGTATTTGTTGGTTCCCCCTCTCCTCGATCCTCTCCCCACTCGTTCCTCGCGGGGAGAGGATGGAGAGCTTGATGCAGCCCTGCGGAAGCATTCTGTTCAGATGGGGAGCACACGCGCTTGCCGCGGTCGGCGCCCCCGCCGGCCACTCTCGAGTTTAGAAAGAGGTCATCGTTGGAAGCGTGAATCGCTCCCTCATTCCGACCGGCGAGGCGCCGATCGGAACACGCGAAGGCGCGTGTGCTCCCCATTTCCGTTTGGATACTTACGATCAGTGCGCGAGCGCCGCCATCTTCACCAGGACGACCCCGTGGCGGGGAACTGAGGTTTGGAATTGACCTTCAAATGTACCGAGGTCTTTCTGACGCCAGAGGTCGCGGACCGTCTGTTTGCCTCGTAGCCCCAAGTCCGGCCATTTCACAGTGACCCTCGCTTCGACTTCACCGCGATTGAACAGACCGACCGCTTTCGAGCCGTCTTCCATTTCCTTGGCCCAGACTTCAAGGTTGTCTTCCTTCGCCGCGCGGCGTCCGGGTTTGCCGAGCGGGTCCTGATCGACTTCGATGACTTCGTCGTTGGTAAGGAGGCTCAGAGTGAACGCGTCGAGCCGGGTGATGTCGCCGCTGAAGATCAACGGCGCCGCCAGAAGACACCAAAGCGACACGTGAGTGTATTGTTCGTTCGGGGTCAGCGGCGTGGGCGCGGTCGCGCCTTTCCAATTGCTGAGATAACCGAGCAAAAGATAATCGGGATCATTCCACGCGCCAGGTCCGCCGAACTTGTGGAGCTCGTTCCGCGAATAAACATCGAAGCCGTCTCGGAACAGCGCCGTGGCAATTCCTTCAAAGGAGAGGCCGAGATCGCCCGCCGTGCGCCAGCTATGCCCGCCCACCTCTTGTCCCCATTCCCAGACGCTGCCCATGCCGTATTGGCACAAGTTCAAAACGATGTCCCGCGGCTGTTTTTTGAGGATGTCGCCGATCAGCCGATAAGGTTTCTCCAGTTCCCCGCGGCTCTTGTTCTTCGCGATTTTCCCGTAGGAACACCAGTCGTACTTAAGGAAGTCGAAACCCCATTCGGCGAATCGCTCCGCGTCCTGAATTTCATGTCCGTACGCGCCGACATGCCCGGCGCAGGTCAGCGGTCCGGGCGATGTGTAGATGCCGGCTTTGAGACCCTTTGAGTGGATGTAGTCCGTCAACGCCTTCATATCCGGGAAGCGGCGGTTTGAGTTGACCTTGCCTTGAGCATCGCGAAGTTCACCGCCCAGGCTGGGATCTTTGGAGCCAGGCTTGACCGACCAGCAATCGTCGATGTTCACGTACATGTAGCCGTGATTGATCATGCCGCTGGCGACCATGGCATCGGCCGCCTCCCTCATGATTTTGTCCGTGACATGATTCTCCCACACATACCAACTGTTCCACCCCATGTGAGGCGTCAGCGCCAGCGTGTCGCCGCAGACGATTTTGAATTTGCGTTCGGCGCGGCCCAGCGCATTGGAGGCCTTGAAGGTAACGGTGTACTCGCCACGGCTGCTCACGACGCCGCTGATTTGCCCCGTCTGGGCGTCCATCTTCAAACCGGCCGGGAGGTTTTCCACGGCGAAAACCATGGGCCGGTCGCCGGTCGCAGGGATTGTGAAAAGAAATGGCGAGCCTGGACGAACGCCGAAAATTTTGGCGCCGTTGATCCGCGGGGCGCGCGGCGGCGGCGGGGTAAGAATCACCGCCTCCTCACGCGAAGCGCTCACGGCCTTGGAGGCACCGCTTGTGTCAGCAACTCCAGCCATCGCCCAGCGCGGCGGATCCGAGGTGGATTGATCGCCGCGGCAGAGGCTAGCGGCGAGGATTATCAGTGTGATGTGGACCGGTTTCATAAATATCGCATTTTTCCGTTAGGGCCATTTAGAGCGTGTTTTGAAAATGCCTTTCGGGTGGAACAGGCCACTGGCCTGTTACGGCAGGCTACCAGCCTGCCGCCATTTTCGGCGGCAGGTTGCCGCCGGCAACGGGCTGGTAGCCCGTTCCACCCATTTTCAAAACACGCTCATAGGACACGGTTCAGGCCTCCCGCCTTGATCTGCATCAAGACGCGGGGGAGTCGATTGGTCTTTAATGTTGCTTGAGACGGGTTGCGCCGGGTCGCCGCTCTAACCTCCGGCCGCGCGTCGTGAGGCTCGACTTAACTTCGGGATGCAGGCATGTTCGACGACAACACAGCGAGCCATCGCCTTTTCTTTTTGAAACCGAGCGTCGTGGATCGGCAGAGCGAAAACTCCCAGGCGGCACTGGGGGGCGCCCCGGCCTTGGGCGACCACCTGATGGCTTCGATCAAAGAACTCTGGCGGGGTTACCGCAAGAAGTTGAAGCGTTGCCAGCGGGACTTTTCCGAAGAATCAGTTCACCTCCTGCGCGTCCAGACTCGCCGGTTGTTGTCGAAAGTTGACCTCCTTAGCGCGCTTCTCCAAGGCGCTTGTCTGAAAAAGGCGGAACGGAATCTGAAGAAACGGTTGGATGAATTCGACAGTCTGCGCGATACACAAGTACAGTTGCTGCAAGTTGGAGAAATGCTCCGTGAGTATCCCGAGTTGACAGCGCTCTATCAAAGGCTCAAGGGCCGGGAACGCCGGTTCATCAAACGGTTGGCCAAGAGCATCAAGCGGTTCAAGGCGGACAAACTGGCCGAGCTCATGGCGGCCCTGCGCAAGGAGTTGGCCGCGCTCTTCAGCGATCCTATGGAGAACACTCGCCAGTTTTTGCTGGTGCTGAGCGCCGTGGATGTCTCCCATGCGGAGGTCGTGCGGCTCCGACGCCAGATCGATCCGGTGGACACGACGACGATCCATCGGGTCCGCGTGGCGTTCAAAAGATTCCGCTACATGGTTGAATCTCTTCGCCCCGTGCTCTCGGGTGTGGGACGCCGTCAACTCCAGTCGATGCACGATTACCAAGCGATGATGGGCAACATTCAAGATTTGGAGGTGCTCATGGCATTTTTGGACAAACTGGCGGCCAAAAGAAAAGTCGAGGCCGAGACACTCCGTGCCTTCCGCGAAACCCTCACCTGCCGTCGGGCCCGCCTCGTCAAGGCTTATGTCGATGCCGCGGACCAGTTGTTCGAATTCTGGCCGAGGCGCGCGAAGGGTTGGCTAAACTGGCACAGGAGGTAGAATCGTTACGATGCATCTGGCTACAACTTGATCCAGAACATCTCTCTCCCCTGAACTGGGAGGAAAGGGTCGGGGAGAGGAGGGCCGTCGAAACCACGCCAGTGAGCCCTCTCCCCCTTCGCTGGAAGAGGGAGAAGATAAATTATCGGTTTTAACCCGACAGCGACATTTCTAGGATTCGAGCAGCGATCATCGGACTCCTTCAAGGCATCAGAAGCCGCGAAGCGCTTGGAGTGCGGTCGATTTATCGCCGCTTTCGATGGAGCGGAGGCCACGAGATTGGCCGAGGGTGCCAGCAGTGCCTTAACAAAGCGGTGCTCAAGCACACGCACTCCAAACGCTGGCGCGCGGTGGCTAGCCTCATTGACAGGCCTCCAAGCTCTTGGTCCGAGCTGGGATGGCGCAACACGCCGTCCAACTACACCGCCGTCACCACCGCGTAGTTTCGTTTGCCTTTCCGCAGGAGTGTGTGCTTTCCGAACAACAAGTCATGGGTGGTCACCACGCGTTGCGGGTTGCTTTCCCGGACGTTGTTGACGTAAATTCCTCCGCCTTCGACGTCCTTTCGGGCCTGGCCTTTGCTCGAACAAAGGCTGGCGAAAACGAACAATTCAATCAGCGGCGTGCCCTGACCTTCAAACTTGGACCGCTCAATGGTTCTGGACGGCACCTCGCCGACGATTTCGTTGAACGTCTCTTCCGAAATGCCGTCCAGGCCGCCGCCAAAGAGAATCTCGCTGGCGCGGACCGCTTCCGCCATGGCGCTTTCGCCGTGAATTAGGCTGGTCACGGCCTTGGCCAGCGCTTTGTGAGCAAGCCGCGCTTCGGGTTTTTCCGCATGCTGTTTTTCCAGCGACTCAATCTCGTCCCGCGAAAGAAATGTGAAGTATTTCAGATAACGAATGGCGTCGCGGTCGTCGGTGCGAATCCAAAACTGATAGAACCTATAAACGCTGGTCCTTTTTGAATCGAGCCAGACGGCCCCGGCCTCGGTTTTGCCGAACTTGGTGCCATCGGCATTGGCGATAAGCGGGACGGTCAACCCATAGACTGTTTTCCCCAGCTTCTTGCGGCACAAGTCGATGCCGGCGGTAATATTTCCCCATTGGTCGCTCCCGCCGATCTGCAGCTCGCAGTTGTAATCGCGACAGAGCACGTAGAAGTCAAAAGCCTGGAGCAGCATGTAGCTGAACTCCGTGTAGCTGATGCCCGCTTCGCGATCTTCCATGCGGGCGCGGACACTCTCCTTGGCCACCATCATGTTCACGGAAAAATGTTTCCCAACGTCGCGAAGGAAGTCGAGGTAACTGACCGGCACGGTCCAATCCGCGTTATCGACGAGCCGCGCTGGGTTGATCCTGGTCTCGAAGTCAAGCCAGCGGGCAAGTTGCGTCTTCATGCCGGCGATGTTCGCGGCCAGGACGTCTTTGCCGAGGAGCTGGCGTTCGGCCGTTTTGCCGCTGGGATCGCCGATGGAACCGGTGGCACCCCCTGCGACTGCGATAGGATGATGGCCGGCCAGTTGAAACCGGCGCAGGGCGAGCAACGGAACCAAGCTTCCCACATGGAGACTGTCCGCGGTTGGATCAAAGCCGCAATAAAGGGTCGCCGGCCCTCCACTCAGACGCTTGATGAGTTCGCTCGCATCCGTGCAATCGGCGATCAAGCCGCGCCACTGCAATTCGTCAAAAATGTTCATTGGGCAAGGGTGTTATCGGGGGCAAGAGTCTTGAGATGGAATCCTGAATCCGAATCCGGTCGTCCGAATCAAATCTGAATCCAAAAAAATCGGGCAGGCTATCGTCAGCCTGCCCAATCGCAATCTCAGCAGCAGTGCTTAATCCTACTGCTTCGCCTCGTCCGCCGCATCGAATGCGTGCTGCAATGCCACCAAATCTTCGCCCGGTTTGAGTGAATCGAGCATGGCTTGCTCGGCTTTGAGTTGTTCCTGCGAGTAGTTCGCGGCTTTGATGGACAGGCCGATCCGGCGTTCCGACTTGTCGATTTTGATGACGCGAGCCGTGACTTCCTGGTCCACTTTCAGCACGTTCTTGATCTTATCGACGCGCTCTTCGCTGACCTGGGAAATATGGACCAACCCGTCGATATCGTGCTGCAATCCGACGAAAGCGCCGAAGCTCGCCAGTTTTGTAACCTTGCCCGTGACCAAATCACCCACCTTGTAGTATTTGTCGATGTTGTTCCAGGGATCGTCGCTGAGCTGTTTGACGCCGAGAGAAATGCGCTGGTTGGCCTTGTCAATTTCCAGCACGGCAGCCTCCACTTCTTCGCCCTTCTTCAACACCTCGGAGGGGTGATTGATCTTGCGCGTCCAGGAAATGTCCGAGACGTGAATCATGCCATCCAGGCCATCCTCCAGTTCTACGAATGCGCCGTAACTGGTCAGATTGCGAATGCGGCCTTTGACGCGGCTTCCCGGAGGATATTTCTCCAGGGCCCTGTCCCACGGATTGGTTTCAAGCTGGCGGATGCCCAGGGAGATTTTCTGTTCTTCCCGGTTGATTCCAAGGACGACAGCCTCAATCTCCTGGTCGGCTTTCAGCACGTCCGAGGGCTTGGCAATGCGTTTGGTCCAGGACAATTCGGTGACGTGCACCAGGCCTTCCACACCCGGTTCCAGTTCCACGAACGCGCCATAGGGCACCAGATTGACCACTCGGCCCTTGACGCGAGCGCTGATGGGATACTTCTGCTCGATGCTGTCCCAAGGATTGGCGAGCTTCTGCTTGAGGCCGAGGCTGACGCGTTCCTTCTCTTTGTTGATATCCAGGACGACGACATCGATGTCCTGGCCGACTTTGAGCAGTTCAGACGGGTGCCCGATCCGTCCCCAGCTCATGTCGGTGATGTGCAGCAAGCCGTCGATGCCATTGAGGTCAATGAAGGCGCCGAAGTCAGTGATGTTCTTGACCGTGCCTTTGCGAATGTCGCCGGGCACCATTTCGGCCAGGAGCTTGGCGCGTTTCTCAGTGCGTTCCTGTTCGATCAATTCGCGTCGGGAAAGGACGATATTCTGGCGCTCCTGATTGATTTTTACGACCTTGAAGTCGTAGATGTTGTTGACGAAAGCAGCCAGGTTCTTGGGCGGGACAATATCGATCTGCGACGCGGGCAGAAACGCCTCGACGCCAATGTTGACCAGCAAACCGCCTTTGACCACGGATTTGACTTTGCCGGAGATCGTGCCGCCCTCGTTGCAAATCGTGAGGATTTTGTCCCAGTTCTTCTTGAATTCAGCCTTTTCGCGGGAGAGGACCACCATGCCCTCTTTGTCCTCCAGTTTTTCGATCAAGACGTCGATCTCATCGCCGACTTTGACTTTCTTGATGTCTTCGAATTCATTGGCGGAGATGACGCCTTCACTCTTGTAACCGATATCGACAAGAACTTCCTTAGGACGAACTTCGATGATTGTGCCTTTGACGATCTCGCCTGCGACAAAGCGGACAGTGCTCTGCCTCAGGGCTTCTTCCATGGTCAGCATAATTGGGGGATAACGGGACTAATTGGTGTCGAGAACTGGGGAGGCTTGCCCGGCCTTGTGTGCCGGACGAAGACTCCATTGCCTAACGACCGAGCGTTGCGTTGGCAACGGAGGGTTAACGGTTAGGTTACTACGTTGACTTTCATTTCTCAGCCTCAGCGAACGTCCGCACTCGCGGCGTTCAGGCGAGCGGTTAAAATAGTCCCGGCCAAGCCGCATGCAAGCGGAATTTTCAGTGCAACACTTTGCCAAGAATCTCATCTCTTTCCGCCAGATAACGGTAGTGGTCCACGAAGGGCATGGACCGGTTGTCACCAATCAGATAGTATTGGCCCTTAGGGATCACAAGCACCCAATCCCTTGGCCACGTCTCCCCCCAGGACCGATGGATGGGCAGCTTGATGTAGGGTTCTTCCAGAGGTTGGCCGTTGATCAGAATCCGGACTTTGCCCCTCCCACGGCCTTTTTCCCGGACAAACTGAACCCGCTCGCCGGGCAGCGCGATGATCCGCTTGAGCAGGACAACATGCTCGCTCTTCATCCGCACCGCGACGACGTCTCCTCTCTGAGGTCTGGCGTTGCGGTAGGAGAGCTTGTTGACCAGCCGGATCTTCCCTTCGATGTAGTTCGGAGCCATGCTGATCCCAACGACTTGAATCGGAATAAAGATGAACTTGAACAGAATGATGACCGTGACGACGAAAATAGCCACCCGCACCAACGTCCAGCGCGGGTTCCTCCCAATGACCATCCTTTTCAGCCATTGGTCCGATGGCGCCGTCGTAGCCGCGGTATTCATTGCTCAGTGGCAGAACTCGCTTAGCTTACCGATATTCGGAACGCTGGCAAATACAGCTTACTCGCCTTTGGTTGCATGAACCGCCTGATCGGAGCGCAGGCGGCTCGCCCGCAAGTCTCTCAACCTCGTCCGAAAGTGCGGGCGAGCCGCCCGCGATCCGGGTCAATCCTTGGTTCATGAAAAAGACCGAGTCACTTTCACAGGAGCGCACGCAGCGCTTCCGCAAGGTCGGTGTGCTCGAAAACAAAACCAGTGCTCAGCAATTTCTTGGGCACGACCCGCGTGCTCGCGAGCAAAGCGGCCTCCGCCATCTCACCGAAAGCGATCCGCGCCACCGCAGCCGGCATGCTCAGGAGAGTCGGGCGTCGGAGCACGAAGCCTAGGGTTCGGGTGAATTGGTGATTGGTCACAGCTTCCGGCGAGACCACGTTGACCGCGCCAGACACTTTTTCGGTGAGGAGAACGTGTTGAATTGCCCGGATCGTGTCGTTAATTGAGACCCAGCTCCAATATTGCCCGCCCGTCCCTATGGTCCCGCCGAGTCCGAGCTTGAAAGGCAACAGCATCTTGGCCAAAGCCCCCCCTTGCGAACTCAGGACAACGCCAAACCGCAGGTGCGCCACGCGAATGCCCGCTTCGGACGCGGGCGCGGTAGCCGATTCCCATTGCTGGCAGACTTCGGCCAAGAAGCCCGTTCCTGAAGCGCTTTCTTCAGTGAGAATCTCTGCATTTCGATGGCCATAAATCCCAATCCCGGAAGCCGACGCCAAAACTTTCGGAGGCCGCCGCAAACGGCCCAGCGTCTCAGACAAGAACTGCGTGGAATGCACACGGCTGTGCCGAATCTGGGCTTTGATCGTTTTCGTCCACCGCCCGACCGTCAGATTGCGTCCTGCCAGGTGGATCACAGCGTCGGCTTCCTCCATCCGCGAGCTCTCGAGCACGCCGGAAACCGGATCCCAACGCAAGGCGTCCGTCTCTGAACCGGAATTGGTCCTCACGAGCCGGACGACTTCGTGACCTGTCTTGCGGAAGTGCGCAACCAGGGCGGAACCGATCAGGCCGGTTGATCCGCTGATCACGATTTTCATCGGTCGGTTTCGCTCCAAAGCTATGAGAAACTGAGCCGCGACTGATTAATGAGTTCAAAAGCAAGCATACACTTCCCACCCAGCCTTCGGCCACCCTCTCCCCATCGGATGGGGAGAGGGCCGGGGTGAGGGGCATGTTCCATGTCGGTTTACTTTCTGGAGTATTCGATGCAACTAATCTTCCACGCGGCTCTTGTGCAGAGAGTCGTAGAGTTCGTTCAACGCCGACAGGCACCGGAGGACCTCAGGCCGCTGGAGGGCCAGGCAGATTTGCTCCTGATATTTGCGAGGAGTCGTGCTGACCAGCGCCTGGATTTTGGCCGGCAAATATTCCGCGTCGCGAGCCGCGAGCGGTTGCCCTTGGACTTCCACCTGCAGATTCTGAATGTCCTCGCCGATTTCCAGCTTAAGCCAGGCGACGATCAGGTCCAGCCGATCGGGTTCCGACAATTTGCACGCCTTGGCAATTTGCTGGACCGTCGCGAGACGAACCAAGTCGCCGGCTTCGAGTTTGCAGATCGTTCTCAGGCTTAGCTTCGTGTGCTTGGCGAATTCGATTTGAGATTGCACTCCTCGAAGGGCCTTAATCTTGTTGCCCAACTCGCTCATTCCCCAATGAGAACACACATTTGCGGCCCGAAGTCAATTTTGCTCGATTTCGTCTTGCCCTCACCGCCATTCTGATTTTGACGGCAGGCGCGACCGAGACCCGCTTGTAGTCCCGGCTTCAGTCCCGACCTGGGCGTGAAAACCCCCCTACAGCCGGAATTCCACGCGAGCCAAAATGGGAATTTCGGTTGCATTCTGTGTGCATATTGCATATGATATGCATTGTGCATACAAGGCGGATCACGGAACTTAAGATCAAATATGCAGTCAGTTTGATCGAAATCTTGAGAACCGTTTCCGATGCCGGGGAGAAGTCGGAGGAACACTTGGAAGCCATCCGGCAAGTTGAACGCGCGTTGTTGACGTGTGTAGCCTCCTCGACCGACGAGACACAGCCGGAACCGCCTCCGAATCGGATTTCGTTCCGTCCGGAATGCGAATGAGCCAGACTGTCGCGAAGCGCTTGGAGTGGGCGATTTTTTAGTGACGAACCGGACAAAAGCCATAGTCTCTCGCCGTGCGAAACATTTTGATCACGGGTGGCGCTGGATTTATTGGGTCGAATCTGGCCCTGGCCTTGCAGGCGAAGTATCCGGACGCGAGGTTGGTCGTCACGGATGATTTTCGATCCGGCAGCTTTGCGAACCTGCAAGGTTACCGGGGCGATATCGTGGCGGGCGATATCTCACGTCTCGATTGGCAAGCCCAGTTCAAGGACGACGTCTTCGACGCCATCTTCCACGAAGCGTCCATCACCGATACCACCATCCATGACCAGTTTCTCCAGGTGCATGACAACGTCGAAGGCTTCCGTCGCTTGCTCGAGTTTGCGTCGGCGACCCATACCCCTGTGGTCTATGCCTCGTCCGCCGCGACCTACGGGATCGCCTCAGCCCGTATGAAGGAGGACCAACCTCCGGCACCTGCAAATGTCTATGCGTTTTCCAAGGTCCAGTTGGACAACTTGGCCCGGATCTACTGCCGGAACCACGCGTCCTGGAGGATTGTCGGCGTCCGCTACTTCAACGTTTTCGGTCCACACGAAGCGCACAAGAAAGCGGCGGCCAGCATGATTTACCAGCTTTACCTGCAAATGAAGGCGGGGCGGCGGCCGAGGGTCTTCCGCACGGGCGAGCAAAAGCGCGATTTCGTCTATGTCAAAGATGCCGCGCGCATGACGATCCAAGCGCTGGGGGCGCCGGAGAGCACCTTTTACAACTGCGGTACTGGCCAGGCGTTCTCGTTTAACGAAGTCATCACCGAGCTGAATAAGAACCTGGGAACGCGGTTGGAGCCCGAATACTTCGAGAATCCTTACAGCTTTTACCAGCCGCACACCGAGGCCGACATGACTTTGGCGAAAAATGAATTAAAGTTTACTCCGGAATACTCGCCGGCGGCAGGTATCGCGGATTACGTGGCGATCCTGGAAGGACGGAAAACAGGCTGACAAGCTGCCATCCATCGTTTTTGGTTCGATGTTTCCAAACAATTCACAAATGACTCGAGATGAAGCCCCTCTCCCTGCCCTCTCGCCTCATCGGATGCGGGGAGAGGGTGGCAGACTTGTCCGCCATAGGCCTGGCGAAGGCGGAAGGCCGGGTGAGAGGCGCACGTTTACTTTTGAACTCTTGATATGACAGAAGTCGCAAAATCCAACGCGGGCCACAAGCGATCCTCTTGGCTCCGGAAGTTGGCCGTTGTCGCGGGCAGCCTGGCCTTTCTGATCGTGGTCTTATACTTCGTCGCAACGAGTTCTGCATTCGTCAAATCCTTCGTTCTGCCTCGCGTGGGGAAGGCGCTTGGCGCAGACCTCACCGTGGCCAATCTTTCCCTCAGTCCGTTTTCTCAGGTCATTCTGCAAAACGTAAGAGTTCACACTCGAGGCACAGAACCGCTTTTGACCGCGGACGAGGCCAACATCCGATACGATCTTTTCGCAATCCTGCGCGGTGATTTGAAGTTGCAAGAAGTCTCGCTGGTCGGGCCGCAAGTTCACATCGTGACGGAGGCTGACGGAACGAGCAATTTGGATCCTCTGCTCAAGAGGGAGCTTTCCCAGCCTGGCCGAACCGCCGAGTCCGTCGAGCCGATCCGGTTGGACGCGAGAAATCTAAGCCTCAAGAATGCCAACCTCCGCATGATCACCAAACAGAAAGATGGCGCCACCCAGGTGATCGCAGCGGAGAATATGACCCTGGCGCTCGATCAATTGCGGAATGGCGGCCACGGTACGGCCAAGGTGTCGGCCGATTTGAAATTCGAGCAGACGCCTGGGAACGCCAAGGATGGCGGGACGGATCGTGCCCAAGCGAAATTGAGCGGAGACTTCGAGTTGGGCTTGGATCCGCAGTTGACGCCGGCCTCGGTCAAAGGCTCCCTTCGTTTCAATCTCGCGCAAGCCGACGGGGCTTTCAAGGACGCAGCAGGCTTGGGTGGAACTCTTCTGGCCGACGCTTCGCCTGCTGAGATCCGGCAATTCTCGCTTCATTTTGAGCGCGCCGGAAAAAGTCTGGGCAACCTCCAGGCCAGCGGCCCCTTCAACCTCGAAAAGCGGGAAACTCGCCTGAAAGTCGAAGTGCAATCCATCGATCGGCAGGTCTTGAATCTTTTTGGGGCAGCGCACGGGTGGGATTTTGGCGACTCGATCTTGAACGCGTCGGGCAACGTCGAGGTCACGCAGAACGGCTCGGTCATCGCGGCGAACGGGAATATGACCGGAAGCCGAGTCGGCGTTCGCCAGCGCAGCGGAGCGACTCCGCCCCTGGATTTGACCTTGGCGTATCAAGCCCAAGTCAACCTGGATCAAAAAACCGCCGTGGTCGAGAAGCTCAGCCTGACAGGAAAAGAAAGCCAAAAGGACCTTCTCCAAGTGAGCCTGGACCGTCCGATGGCGCTCAATTGGGGCGCCGCTCAAGCAAGCATTCCCGACTCCACCCTGCAGCTCTCCCTGAAGGATTTTTCGATCCCCGCCTGGCAATCGCTCATCGGAACCAATGCGCCGGGCGGACGTGTCGATCTCCAAATGAGCGTCCAAGCCCAGCAGAACGGTAAGAAACTCGCGACGAAACTCACTGGCAGCATTCAGGACTTGGCCGCGCGCGTTGGCACTAACCAAATCGAACAAGCGCAAGCCCGATTCGAACTGAGCGGTCGAATGACCGACCTGAAAATGGTTGATCTCGACGCCTATCGGTTCGAACTGCTCCTTAAGAATCAAATGGCCGCCAGCAGCCGCGGCTCGGCCCAGCTTGATCTCTCGAAAGGGGAACTCAAGCTGAAGTCGGATTCTGAGGCCTCCTTGCCGGAGGTTCTCAAGCCGTTCCCAGTGGCTGGATTAAGTGTATCGAGTGGACGCATCAAGAGCAGCGCCACGATCAGTCAGAGCGGCGAACGTCGCACCGCGTCGGGGCAACTCGAATTGGACGGCTTCTCCGGAAGCTACAGCGAATATGCGTTCAAAGATTTTCGGACGTCTGTGGACTACGACCTTGATCTCGCGCAGAATACGGTTCAAATCCAACGCGCGGTCGCGAACTTCGGCCAGGGCGGACAACCTTGCGGCAGCCTGCAAATCTCCGGCCGCCACAACCTCACGAACATGGCCGGGCAGGCAACCTTCAGTATCTCGCAATTCAATCAGACGCTGATGGCGCCGTTCCTGGGCGCATTCCTGGGTAACACCAGGTTGGTGACGGTTTTGCTGAACGCTCAGGGCGAGGCAAGCCACAGTCCCAACGGCGAGTCGTCGGTGAAAGGCGAAATCAAACTGGACAATCTCGTGATGGCCGGTCCGGAGAATCGATTTCCGCAGGTGCCATTCGACGCGCGGCTGCAAGTCCAAGGTTCCTTCCGGCATCCGGAAATCGACGTCCGGCAGTTGGTTCTCGACATACGCCAGGGCGTCAAGAGCGCCGGACACGCGGATGTGCAGGGCAAGTTCAATCTCACCAACTACGCGGGGTCAGGTTCCTTCACGATCTCAGATTTCGACCAAACAGTTCTCGGCCTCCTGCTCCAACCGTCTCTCGGTGAAAATCGCCTGGCCTCCGCCGCCCTCAGCGGCAATGGCTCGGCCAGTTTCAATGCGAAAGGAGACTCGGCTGTGAAAGCCGAGTTGAAAGTCGCGAATCTAGTCGTCGAAGATCCCCAAAGGAAACTGCCGCGGGCGCCGCTGAGCGCGGAAATGCAGTTGGACAGCTCGGTGCGCGCGCAAACCGTCGAACTGCGGCAGTTCGCGCTCAAGTTGTCTCCCACGGATCGCGCCCAGAACCAATTGCTGTTGCAGGGCCGGCTGGACTTGAGTCCGACCAACGCAGGACCCAGCCAACTCACGCTCCAAGCGGACTCGCTGGACCTGACGCCTTATTACGAGCTGTTCGCCGGAACCACGAGCACGAATCCGACGGGGGCAAAGCCGCGAGCCGTGAGGCAGGCTTTCAGCCTGCCGGTTCAAGGGGCATCCTTGCCCCGTGGTTCAAGCGGCAAGATGCCGCTCGAACCGGCAGCCAAGATTTCTGCCCCACGGATTCAGACAGGCGCTCAGTCGGCCGTTCCCCGAGAGAGTGAACCCGCACCGGTCACGTTGCCCATCCAACAATTGACCGCTGAACTCAAGGTCAATCGCTGCTTCCTCCGCGATGTGGCGCTGACGAATCTGCAAGCAACGGCCAAGCTCAACCGAAGCGAGGTCGCGCTCAAACCGTTGCAATTCGCGCTCAATGGCGCGCCCGTGAGCGGCAGCGCCATCTTGGATCTGAGCGTTCCTGGCTACAAATATGATGTGGCGCTCAAGGCCGATCGAGTGCCGCTTGATCCTCTGGCCAGCGGTTTCGGAACTCAATCGTCCGGCTCGATTCGGGGCGTTCTTTTGGCTGATGCCCAACTTCGAGGCGCGGGAGTGACTGGCGCCAGTCTGCAAAGAAACTTGAGCGGCCAGATTTCGCTTAACCTCACAAACTTGAACCTCGAAATCGTCGGCAAAAAAACCAAAGCATTGCTGGACCCGATCGCCCTCGTTTTGCGCGTGCCCGAGTTGACGCTCACGCCGTTGGAATGGGTCAGCGCAAAAGCGGATTTAGGCCAGGGGAAAATCAACCTCAGCCAGTTTTCGGTCTTCAGTCCGGCCTTTTTCGCCCAGGGTCAAGGCACGATTCGGATCGCGCCGGACTTGACGAATTCTCCTCTGGATATCCCCGTGGCCCTCGCGCTGCGCCGCTCTCTCGCGGAAAAGGCCCGCTTGGTTGGGGCCGGCACGCCCACGAACGCCGCGTATGTCCAATTGCCGACCTTTGCGAAGTTGGCGGGAACCTTGGGCGACCCCAAAACCGAGATTGACAAGCTCGTCATCTCCGGGGTGCTTCTGCAAACGGCTGGCAGCCTTCCCAAGGTCGGCGAAAAGACGGGAAACCTTCTGCAAGGATTGGGTGAGCTGTTGGGCGGACAACGTCCACCACTGGGAACGAATCTCCCGCCGGGCACAAACATTATTCCAGCATCGCCCGCCAACAAACCGCCGCGCGTGAGCCCGCTCGATTTGCTCGATTTGCTTCCGCGAAAAAAGAAATGAAAAATGCAGAACATCTTGAATTACCTTAAAGACAACAAAGCCCGCTTCATCCGCGAGCTTTGTGATTACGTCCGTTTCCCAAGCGTCTCTGCGCAACCCGTGCACCGAAAAGATTTGGAAGCATGCGCGCGCTGGCTGTTTCAGCACTGCCAAAAGATCGGACTGCAGGCCGAACTTCAGCCGACGGCGGGCAATCCTATCGTTCTGGCATCGACCCCAAGGCGCAACTCCTCCCGCAAGCCGCACCATCTCATTTACGGGCACTACGACGTTCAGCCCCCAGAGCCCTTCGATCTCTGGAGATCGCCGCCTTTTGAACCCCGCGTCCAAGGAAATTCATTGTTTGGCCGGGGCGCAAGCGACAACAAGGGACAGCACCTGGCCCATCTCAATGCCGTCGAAGCGTATTTGAAAACCGGGTCCGAACTTCCTTGCGACTTGACCTTTGTGATCGAAGGCGAAGAGGAAGTCGGCAGCAAACATCTGTCGGATTTCCTGAGAGACAAGCGCTCGCGCCTGCGTTGCGATGGGATCGTCATTTCCGACACGGGACTCGTGAGCAAGAAACATCCGACATTGACCTACGGCTTGAGGGGGATCGCAGCCCTGGAACTGAAGCTCACGGGTCCGTCGCGCGATCTGCACTCGGGCATTTTTGGTGGAACAGTGGATAATCCCGCGATGGTTCTGTGCCAACTGCTCGCGCAATTGAGGGACAAGAAGGGGCGCGTCGCGGTCCCTGGTTTTTATGACGACGTGGAACCGCTGACCTCGTTTGAACGCAAACAACTGGCCCGGCTGCCGTTTCAGGAGCGCGCCTACCGCAAGTTTTTGGGAGTCCCCAAGCTGCTGGGCGAGCGCGGCTTTAGCCCCGTGGAACAGCGCTGCGCGCGGCCGACTCTCGAAATCAACGGCTTGACCAGCGGGTATCAGGGCGAAGGCAGCAAGACGATCATTCCGGCGTGGGCAAGCGCGAAGATCACCATGCGGCTGGTTCCAAACCAAAAGCCGGAGCGCGTGCGGGAACTGTTTGTCCGGCGCATCCGCAAGATCTGTCCCCCGACCGTGGGCCTTGAATTCAGGGCCGAACATGGCGGAGAACCTTACGTCATCGCACCTCAGAGCCGCGGCGCGCAAGCGGGTTTGCGAGCCTTGAAGAAGGCCTTCGGCCGCGAACCCGTTCTCATGCGGGAAGGCGGCTCGATTCCCATCGTCAACGCCTTCAAGAAAATCCTTAACGCCGATAGCCTGATGCTCGGTCTCGCTTTGCCCGATGACAACGCGCACTCACCCAACGAGAAGTTTGACCTCGAAGTGTTCGCCAAAGGCATGGCCATGAGCGCCCATTTGTGGCAAGAGCTGGCGCAAGATTGAACCTGCCTTTTAGGTAGCGGCGGGCGTCCTCGCCTGCCGTAAAGCCGGGCGTCTCGCCCGGCGGAGCGAAGCTGCGGCTCTTCCAAAGCCGTCGAAAGTCTCGGCGTGAGCGAGTGGGTCGAACCCTGGTTCCGGGCAGCAGAATGCCACCCACTGCGGCAGGCGCGGACGCCCGCCGCTACGGACTGGATTTGCCGCTGCTGTCCCAAATCGCTCGGCCGCCATACAAGACGAAGTTCATTCCGGAGACGCTTCGGCCGTCCAATCCAACCAAGCCAGCCGGCACTTCCAATTTGGTCCATTGGCCTGCGGACGGCAACGCCCCCATGGACCGGCGGCTCACGGTGTCATTCGCGCCCCGTGCGATCAGGTTCGCGCCCCAGTACGCGGCGTGTGCCCATGAATTGCCATCATACCATTGCGGCATCACTTCCTGAGGAAGGTTCGCGGGGTCGAGAAGAACGAACGTCACCAGACTGTCGCCCGGAAGGACCTCAAGCGGGGTTGCGGCGCCCGTGAAGTAGTGGTAGTGCAACTCGGCGGCAATCGCAAATTGGTGCGCCACCTTTCCGGAATCAGGCGCAGGTTCGAGGCTCACCCAAGTCCACTGATCTCCACGGCATCATCCCTTCGAACGACGGCCACCCAAAGTTCATTCCGCCGCGCGTCGCGACATTGATCTCCTCCCACGTATTCCAGCCGACATCGCCAATGTAGAGGACCCCGGTTCCGCATCGGCGCGGTTGAAGCTGCCCGTGCCCGGACGCAGCGCCATTCGATACGGGTTTCGCAAGCCGAGCGCCCAAACGCGCGAACGCGCCGCAGAGGGCCCGGGTGTGAATCCGGTCAATTGCTGTCCGCGCCCCGCCCTGGAATACCGAAATCACCCTAACGCCGTGACCCGGAGTTTCAGAACAGGCTCCTAACATGGGCAAAGTAACCGGGAAGAGCCGCCGGGTGAGCAGAGAACAGGCCGTGACCAAAGGGTCGGAAAGGGCTCTGGGGTCCGATAGAGGGAAGCCGAGCCCCGCGAATCTCTCGAGGCCAGCAGTCAAAACAAGCCATGGATGTTAGCTGGAACCAACGCCATCTCTGCGCGAAATGACCTCTCCACCGCGCTAGGAAACGCCAGCCCGGCTCGGCTGCACAGCCGGCGACCAATGGCCCTGGACCGTGTGATTGTCATAGTCAGAAGGCAAAGGGTGAGCGACCGCCGCTGGAGACGGGCTCACGCAAGCACCGTAACTCTCCGAATTCTCCAGCCAACTCCGAAACCGAAGCACCCAGCGGCGGTTCGCTCGACCCGTTGGTTCGGTGAAAAACTCACACCTCAACGTAATCGGTGACCGAAGTCGGCTCGGGCGCGGCCAATCCGTCCTCGCGCATGCCCTCTAGATGAAACTCGATGGCCTCTTTAATCAATCGACTCGTCTCTTCGACAGTCTCGCCGACAGCAACACAACCCGGCAAATCAGGGACATAAGCCCCGTAACCCGTGTCACTTTTCTCAATCACAACTGCGTATCGCATATACTATTTCCAGCCAGCCTGCTTAAAGATACTGTTCAACGTCCCTTTGGGAAGGTCCAAATGAGGGTGGCCTGCAACCGTAACACGCCGCGCCGGGTAATCAGGATGAACGAACTGTCGGTGGCTTCCCCGCTGTCGCGCAATTCTCCAGCCTTCGCGGTGTAATCGATCCATCACTTCTCGAACCTGCACGGCTCACAACATGACCAACCGCGTGCGCGTGGTCAATTCACCGAACGACCGAGGTCAGCGACCGGAGCCAGCCGCCGCTGACGTTTGATTTGTCTGTGCGCCAGTCGGCTGGCTCCGGTTCGCTGCACCGTCTGGTTCGCTGAACTCCACTTTTTGCCAAACAGCGTTGGAGTTGAAGATCGGGGGCTCGGTAACCGGCGAGACCACGAATTGAAAACTGCGATTCGTTTCCCCTAAACCATCGCTGACCCTGATCGTGATGGTGGTCCGGCCGAACGCGTAAAGCGTCGGCTGAATAAGCGCCTTGCGTTCGGCTCCAACTCCCTCGAAAATGATGCTATTGGTAGCCACCACGGCTGGATTGCTCGAGAGCGCGGATAGCCGTAGTTGTTCCAAAGGGGTGTCTGGATCGCCCACAGTGAAGGCGACCGTCTTGCTTACATCCTCAATGGTGGCCTGGTTCTGGATCTCCGAAATCGTCGGCCCGCGTTGCGAGGGGGGCAGACTCTCCGCAGTATTGCGTTCTCCGCCGCAACCCACGGTCGCTCCGACGATGGCCAAAACGGCTACTCCAACTGTTCTGGTAAGAAGCGTATGCATCAAACCGCTCGTCAGCGAACGACAAGCTCACGGACAGCCGCCCGGCGGTGAACGTCGGCAGACAATCCGACGTTCGGCAACCCGGACGCGTGGGCTCGCGCCACGGCTGGCGGCTGTTCAGATGTCATGATGGGTTGAGTGGCACCGCCACGCGGCGATATGAGGGAAAAGGGGGTTGTTCTTTCTTTGCTTCAGATGGTATTCGAACGGACCGATCCTCTTCGGAAGCTTCGGGATCTCTGGTGCACTTTGCAGACGCTCCGACCGTGACTGCGGAAGACTCGGGCGAGAGGCGGCAACATCTTTGTGCTCACGCCTCGTAAGAATCTTTGAAAGCCAGTTAAACATTATATCCGAGATGAACGCGGAAAACTAACCAGCGCCACTGTCATACGGGCACCCGTTATCTGAACTGGATCGAATACAACGACTCGCAATCAATTGCCGACGGGACTTCATGTTCTCGATGCCGAACGACCAAGCTGACCCACAGCCGGGACAGCGCGGGCACGATATGAGAAGGACTCAGTAAAATCAAACCGCATGAAGTCGGAGACGCTCACGGCTGTTGGGTCCAGCGCATGGTTCGCCATCAATCAACGACCGGCACCTTCCACTCAGCCAACTCTGAGAAATCTCTCCCAATCCTCCCTAAAGCTGTCGAAGATCGCGGGCTCCACCTCTCAACCAGGTGGTACCTTCCGTCCCGAACCGCCTCAATCAGCCAGTGGGAGCCGTCGAGGCCCTCCGTTGGCTCGGTCGCCTTGAGAAGCCACAACCGCTGCTCTTCCACCATTTTCACAAATCTATCCACCGGCTGCCTCCCTAACACAAGCTCACCCTGCGGGCACGTGCCTCTTAGGGGCATCGAACCGACACGTCTGATCAATCTCTTAAGTCGGGCCGAGCCGTCGGGATGAACGGTGAGAACGAGACAGAACTGAGGCTCGAAGCTAGGCACGCAAGTGAAACGATAAACGTGATGCTTCCTCTCAGCAGCGAGCGGTGGAAGCGGACGCTCGCCGAGACTCTTCAGGACATGTGCGTACATGCCCTCAAGCACCTGAAGGGAGGTATCGCCGTCAAAAGTCTTGGGTGGAAAGAAAGCTTCCGCGGCCCACAAGCTGAAGGAAAGGCCGCTACAGAGTAGGGCTGCCAGCAGAAATGGCATTGAGGACTTCATGGCGAACGACCAAGCTGACCCACAGCCGGGACAACGGGGTCAGGATACAAAAAGGGCTCGCTAAAATCAAAATGTATGAAATCGGAGACGCTCACGGCTGTTGGGTCGGGCTTGATAGGGGTTCGGCGCTTGTTTCATGCGTCTCCAAGCATCCGGTATGCTATCCACGCTTCCGTAGTTCTTCTTTGATTTCCTTCAGCTCGTCACACAACCGTTGCCTCGCCGATGAGGAGGATCCTCGACTCCGGAGTTCTTCTTTGATTTCCCTCAGCTCGTCACGGCACTGCTTTGCCCAATATTGTGCTGAATAGGCGCAAGCCAATATGAATATTCCGAACAATCCGGTGGTGATGTCCATAAAATCGATTCTTGAAGTAAAGCCGCAGATGAAACTTTGCCGAACGACAAGCTCACCGACAGCCGCCCGGCGATGAACG
>JACQWK010000124.1 GCA_016209525.1 Verrucomicrobiota bacterium | reverse complement strand
TAGAATCGCCCGCGCAGCCGCGTCGACCCGCGTCCGGTAAGAATTCTCGGGTCCGCGCCATATACTCTGGGTAGGCAATTCGCGTGTGCATCTCATCGAGCACCTCGCGCGTGCGACCAACGGGCCCACTGATCTTGACGAACGGCTTCGCGGTGCCAAACGGCTCCCCGGTGTCCCAATGGAATTCAGGAAAGAGGAACAACCGCCCCAGCTTCTCGCGGAGAATGACAAATGCGCTGTCACTGGCGCGCCATATTCCAATGTAGCTGTTCCGCGCGTGGACCAAATACGCACAGCTGTCTTCCAGTTGGTCGATCGGCAAGTAGCGCGTGGAGTCCTGCATCGCGCGGAAATGTGCATACGATTCGGGAGTTGCAGGGTGTGGCGTCGGCATCCTTGCGCAAGGAAAGCGGTTCCTGCGTCTCGCGGCAACATGAACGGCGGAGCAACGATCCAATTATCGTCCCGGTTCGCCCGCGTCCCGCCCTCCCCGTTTTCAGATTCGCAAGTTTCGCTTTTCCCGCATTTTTCGGAATTCACCTCCGCGCGGCGGCGGCAAATCCGGCGGATTGATGCCAGAATGAGTACCGCGTTTCCACCTCGGCCCATCGCCAGCGTGTCGCCAGTCAACGGGTGGCGCCGCTCGTAGGCAGGGAGTTCTCTGTTCGTCCCGGAAAACTAAAAGTTGCCCTATGCAACTTTCAATACCGGCCCAATGGAACGATCTCCCCCAAATTTCCGTGCGAACCGCACCGCTCCTGGATGGTTTGGAGCAATGCGCGATCGCGGAAGCAGGGAGGGATCGGATATCGCTTCTGCTGCCGCGCGACGGACTCGTGGCTCTCATCGCCGCCCCGGAGGACCCAAACACGGACGGACTGATGCTCGCCTTGGGTCAAGTTATCGCCGGGCACGTGCGGGCATCGAGTTCCCGGCTGCACTCGGCGGAAATTATTGCTGGGCCGCCGTCGGACGGCACGCATCGACGGATCGAATTCTCCGGTCTGGAAAAAATTGAAGGCCGGATTTCAGCAGTCGGGAACGACATTCGCCAGTGTTGGATTTGCGCCGACGGTCAGGCTGCCCTCATGTTCTTGATCCGGGATGACGTGATGCCGCTCGTCTGGGTGAACTTTTCAACGTTGGAGCCGCGTGACGGGTTGCTGATCGCGGTTGCCCGCACGCTGGTCGCGCATCACTTGGCGTGCGTCGAAGGAGGGACTTTTGATGAGCGACGAGGAGATGGTTGATAATCCCTTTCCGGTCCTGACGGCCGACGGATGCCTCGAATGTGACGGCTCCGTTTGCCAGCCGTGGCCCAGCCTGGAGGTCAACCCGCAGCGCGCGCTTTGCTTCGAGGAGCCGGTTCTACGGGCGTCGGCGGGTTCGAGATTGTGGCCATTCGTGGAGCGGATTCCTGAGCGGGTTCGGAAGTTGGTCAGTGCGATGCCGTCCTATCGTTGGGCTTTTTTGGAGTTATGCGCCGAAGGCACTGACCGGGGCGTTGAACTCTTGGAATTGTGCCCGGCGCTCGCGATGTGTTTGGTTCATGAATACTGCCCTACACGGCACGGTGATCGGCAAACCTTCTATCGCGCGATGCTTGCGCTCCGCTGGCGTGAACTGCTTCGGGTTCTAAACCTTCCGGCCCGGCCAAGAACGATCCGTCTTTTGCGAAAGCTGGGCCCGGAGCATTGCCCAACGCCGTTGGTTGCGCGTTTTTGTAGGGTTCTTCGCGCGGGGCATCCATGGTTGCACGTGTTGCCGCACCTTACCCACATCACCCGGGACACGATCGGGCTCCTGCGTCTCGACCCGGCCTTGGTGACACCGGCGCTATTGCGGGCGAGTGCGACTTCTCAGCCGGACGAGGAACCCGTCACGTGGCTCGTCACCACGGTCAAGGTCCTGCGTGCGGAGTCGGGCTCCGAAGGGCAGTGGTCCTACGCCGGGTGCGATTTGAACGGACTCAAATCGATCGAGCGCAAGCTTCGGGCTGATTTGCTGGCATCGGATGCCGAGCCATTTCCACCGCCTCCGTTCGAGGGAACGCCGGGAGCGATCGTCCCGCTGATGCGATTCGCAGATCTGGCCGAGAAAGGTGAGGACCAACAGCACTGCGCCACAACGTACCTCGGGGAGATCATGGCCGGTCGGACATATTTCTACCAGGTATTGCGGCCGGAGCGCGCGACGCTCGCCGTCCGGAAAAGCACCAACACCGGTGCATGGGTGGTTCACGACCTTCACGGGGCCGGCAATGCCGCGGTCGGCGCGAAAACCGGAGCGTTTGTCAGCGCATGGCTCCGGCAACAGGGTGATTTTCAGCGGACGAAAAACTAAAAAAAACGAACGATGAACATTAAAAAACCGAATCGGGCGCTCAGACAACAGGCGCGGAACACCGCAGCCAACAAACGACTGGTCAGGAAGATCAAACGGCGTGGCTGTTCGCTCTGCCGGGAAACTCCGCCGGACCTTCGCCAGCTGCAATTCCATCACTTGATTTCCAAAACCAAGAAGCGGAAAATCGCACACATGATGTGGCGCTCGATGACGGCGCTCGTGGCAGAAATCAGGAAGTGCCGTCTGCTCTGTGAGGAATGCCACGGCAAGCACCATCGCGCTGAACTGAAGAGTCCAGCGATCAACGGAGGTGAGGTATGACCGCCGAGCACGAGTATCGGCTGGGGCGCTCCTGCCTCCAGAAGATCTTGCACTCCCGCGCCGGTCTTCCGCGCAACGATACGGGCAACGCATTTTCCGCCTGGATGAGGTCTGAAGCCAAAAAACTAGCCGCGATCTCGCATCATCTGTTTCTCGATGCCGTGCATCTCTCGCCTGCCAACGATGCGCGGTCGGCCGACCAAACCAGCGAAATCATTGCGGCCGGCGGCACCGTGGCTGGAGCGAGGTTCGTCGTCGAATTGGCTTCGTGCCGCGTGGATTTCGCCACCCGCCTGGGATCGGTTCTCCGCCTCTACCAAATTGTGCCAAAATGCGTGGATTTGGAAAAACACCGGCGCGGTTGGGAATTCATGACCCAGGCGGGAAATGTGCGCGGGGAATGGCGCGGCCACCTCGAAGACATGGCCCTGCGGCTTTGGATCGTACAACGGTTGTGGCCACAACTCAGAGTCGTGCCGTTCTTCATCGCTCCGGTTCGGGGAGCCTCGGTTGACGTTGAAGCGCTTCACTCGTTTTTCGAAAACCGGGATGGAGCCTTTGTCATCACGGATGCCAACGTGGCGAAGCAGGCGGCATCGCTTTTGCGAACCATCGGTGTCGGCCGCGAGTGCGCGCCTTTGGTGCAGGAGGTTCCCGGAAGAGTAGCCGCTTTGGAGGCTGCGCTGGAGAATCCACCGAATCCTACAATTGGCTATTGGTGCAAGAAATGTGAATTCAAAGGGCCAGCGGCGGACAGTGGATTCGACCGCTGTTGGGGGGCCCTGGCGCAGGTGTCCCCGGGCATGTTTGACGTCGGCTATATGTATTTCATCCAAGATGTGAACGGCAGGCCCGTGGCGGATCGCCTGGCCCAGGAAAGGAGAGTGTCGCTGCACGATATTCCCCTCGACCGTGTCACGGGTGAGCATGCGCGACGTCAGTTAATCCAAATCGAGGGAACGAAGTCCGGGGTGGAATACCTCGATCTCAATCTCGCCGAGGAATTAAACGGCGCCTACCCGCAGAACTTCCTCGATATTGAAACGATCCGCAGCCTGCTGCCGGTCCACTCCAAAGGGAAAGTAAACGGATTGACCTGTTTTCAATTTAGTATTCACAGGCGAAATGAGCCTGACGGCGAGCTTGTCCACCATGCCTGGCTCAACACCAAGCAGGAGGATCCCAATCGAGAGTTTCTTTCGGCCCTGCGATCAACGTTGGGTGACACCGGCGCCGTGTATGTATGGACGGGGTACGAAGAACAGTCCTTCGCCGAACTATTGGGCGACCTCATTGGCGACGGCGACGATGGCGAGGATCTGCGGTGGCTGAAGCAACTGCTGGTCGGCGGCCGCATTGTTGATCTGCATAAACTCTGCTTCGACCATTACTGGCACCCTCTCATGGCCGGCCGGACTTCAATCAAGGTTGTGCTGCCGGCAGTGTGGTCGGTCGACTCGCCGGTGAAGGAACGCATCCCATTCAATGAATTCCCGGCGACCATCGATCCGTATTCGTTCCTGAAAGCGACCGGAGGTGTAAACGATGGGGTGGGCGCGATGGAGGCTTATCTCCGGTTGATAACGGGCGATGCCGAAGCGCGGGCTGCGGCTGCTCAGGAGCTATGGAAATACTGCGCCGTCGACAGTCTTGCCATGGTGTATGTCTACGACTTCTGGCGTTGGCGAATTTCGATCCTCGCGCAGGGCTTCGATCACGGTGAGCGTGAAGCGATGGCGGGGCTTTGCTCCTGATAGCGACAAAGAAATTCAGTGTCGCTGCTGGGCGCTGCAGCGTCCGGTGATCGGGGCGGTTGGCGGGCGCGAAGGGCGAGCGTTGGAGCGCGAATTCCGTCTGCCTGCAAACGAGTGGCTGGATGTGAATCATAGCGGATGACAGCGTGAGCGCTGTCGCTTGCATTCATCTGGCTTGCCTTTGGCCCGGGATATAAGGCTGGTTCTGCGCCAGGCGCACCGCCCGCCCGCGGCCCCCATCCTCCGCTCCCATGATCCTGCGCACTCTATCATCCTTGTTCGTCCTTGTCGGTGCGGGCGCCGCCGGCCGCGCCGCGACACCCGCACCCGCCGGGCCCAAATGGCATCCGGGCCACTACCTCTTCGTCGGGAACGGTGACATTAAAGACGAGCACATCCGCACCGCGCACTTTCGCGGCGTGCAGCGCTGCTACAGCTGGGCCGGGTTGGAACCGGCCCCCGGACGCTTTGACTTTTCGTCGATTCGCAACGACCTCGCCCGGCTGACGCCGCACGGCAGACAGCTGGTGCTGCAAATCCAGTACAAGGCCTTCGGGAAAGATCAGCGCCACGTGCCGCCCTACCTGCAGGGAGCGGAGTACGGCGGCGGCGTCTACCGGGCCAGCAGCGGTTCCTGGGATCCTGTGTTGTGGAATGCCCGCGTGGGCGAACGCATGGAGGCGCTGTTCGCGGCGCTGGGGCGGGAGTTTGACCTCGAGCCGGGCGTTGAGGCGGCGGTCCTGCCCGAGACGTCACCTTCGGCCCAGCTGGAGAAATTTCCGCAGGCGGGCGTCGAACCGTACACGACGGCACGCTACCTCGCGGCGCTCAAACAGCACATGGCGGCGCTGCGCCGGGCGTCTCCCCACACGGTCATGATCCAATACGCCAATTTTCCGCAGCAGGCGTTGCCGGAACTGATCGCCTATATGCAGGAAATCGGCGTCGGCCTGGGCGGTCCAGATGTCTATCCGCGACCCTCCAACCTCTCCGATCCCGAGAAGGGCATCTATCGCCTGTATGCGCCCCTGGCGGGCACGGTCCCGCTGGGGGCGGCGGTGCAATCGCCGGACTATTCGGTGGCCAGTTGGAAGCGCACCGCCGCCTTCAACCGTGGACAGGATCGCAACACCGCGGTGGTTTCCGCCGAGGAGGAGATCCCCATCCCGGTGCGTGAGCACCTGCGACTGGCCCAGGAGAGGCTGAAGCTCAATTACCTGTTCTGGAGCGCCAGCCCCATAGAATGCCTGGAAAACGTGAAAGCGATGCTGGCGGAGCCGGACTTGGCCGGCGATCCGGCCGGCGGGCTCGATCTGCGCCGCCCGACGAAGGCGTTTTTGCCTACGCTCCCTTGAACCAACTTCGTCCTGCCTTTCTCCTCGGCGCGCAGGTGGCGCCTGTCTTGGCCGCGCAGGTGGTGTTCAGGGTACCATGCAGCACAGCTCGCGGAAAAAATGTTTCACACTCCGTACCTTTCTGAAACGCAGCCACCACCGGGGACGATTCCCTCTTTTCGCCGCAGCAATCCTCTCCTCCATCCGCACAGAAAAGTGGCGCGTTGGTCTTCGACTGATTGAGCAGCACCAAGGGTCGCGCACCGGCACGGGATTGCCCCGTTTCACAACGGGCGGATCGAGGCCCAGCCACTTGCGGTAGGCAGCCAGGTAATGGGTGCCATGGGTTCGCGGCGCGAGGACGACCTCGGCTGCCCCGACCACGTGCTCGGAGCCATCCTCCCGTCGGCAGCGGGCCACAAGGCCGCGCCGTTGGTTGCCGTCGTAGTCGAACGCGACTACCGAGACGGGCTCGCCGATGACGAACGCGTCGCACGGGAGATCGACACCGCTCTGGATTGCACGCTGGAAGGCCCGGAAGTGCTCGTCGTCGCCATGGGCGCCGGTCGTAATCAGCGGGATCAATTGATCCAACTCGGCCGCGTTCTTGCTGTCGTCGCTTTTCGTTCTCATCCTTGGGTTCTCCGCTGACGCTCGCTCCAGCGCGCCTTGGCCTGCTCGAGAAATGACGGCTCGTCGCTCGGCCCGGTGCCTGCCACCAGGCGCTCGAATCCGAACATGAAGCCGCTCTTGCGATGGTGGCCGGCGCGGACCTGGCTCACCGTCTTCTGCCACTCGGCGCCGAGTCCGGCACGCTCGAAGCAACGCTTGGCGCGCTCGAAGTTCGACAGTGCGGCGGCGTAGTACTTGCTCTTCTTGGCGTTGATGATCCGCATGCCCTGCGCCCGCCACAACCGCGCCGCAAGGTCGGGCTGGGGCTTTTCGAGCTTTTCGGCCACCGGTTCGGTGGTGTAGTGGCTCAAGCCCTCCAGCGCGTTGTCCGTGGTCTGGCGCACGAGGTCGGCGAGTCGATCCAGTTCCTTGGTCGCCAACAAGAGATCCATGGCGGAGTGGACGTCGGCTCCCCTGGCCGCCTCAATGGCCTTTTCATGCCAGGTGCGGCGCTCGGCCTTCGGCACGTACTTCATGAGTTCCTCGTAGGTGTACTTGCTCGGGTGCCCGCAGTGGTCGGCCCAGGCAGCGTCGAGCGCCTCGTCGCCACGCCCCAGCCTGGTCAGGAGACCCCGCTGGAGCTTCGCGAGGTCGACACCAGCCATCGACCCGTGCGGCGTCTGCTTGTCGAGGTCAATTCCGCGCCCCACCCAGGCGAGGGCCTCTTCCGGTTTGCGCCGGCTGACGAGCAGCGCGGCGATCACGTGGCAATCCCCAGCGGTGAGACCCGTCTCCTCGGCAAGGGCAATGTACGCTGCGATGTCATTCTGCGCGGTGTAAAGCGTGCGGAGGACTTCTCCCCAGCGGCGACGGATGTAGTCCGTGCTGTCCCTGAACGTGCCGTCCGTCTTCCGGTCAGCCTTGGTGCCGGCGGCGAATCTCGCCCGCACCTGTGCCACGAAAGCGGCGAGGTTGGCTTGGTCGAGGACCTTCGCGGCGTCCTTCTCAAGCTGAAGGCAGAAACCGTAGTCGTCATCGTCCATCCATGAGAGCAGGCGGGACGCGGTATCGTTTGAGTTCGCCCCTGCTGCCTGGCGTGCCGTGATCCAGCCGCAGTACAGACCGCCAACGAACTGGCCGAAGCTGCCGCTCGAATCGTCGAGTTCCTCAACCTTGGCGTGGCACGCAGCGAGGAACGTCTCATACAGGGTGACAGCGCGGGATGGGTCACTCACGGCGAGGTTCGCGATCTGGGCCGCCACCTCGCCGAGGGCGCTCACGAAGGAGAAGCAGGCGCGATCTGGGATGAAGGCGCCCGGCTTGAGCGCCAACTCGATCGCTTGCTCGATCGGATCGGCCTTGGGGCGGAACTTATGGCTCATCCTTCCGGCGTTCTGTTCTGGCATCTGGTTCCCATGGCCAGGGTACTCGTGTTTTCATAACTCGTGTTTTCAACGCGGGTCCGCATGCCGGTAGACTTGGGGGAGGCAGCGGAGAGAATCAACTCGGCATTATCGCCGCGCGGAAGACCGGTCAGCCGCCGCCTCTGGCTGGATACCATGAGGGTATTTGCAGCCAAATCATGGTAACCCGGACAACCATGCCGGGGTGACGATAGGTTGGCAGCCGCGAGAAGCATGAATTGGCGCCGCCTTTCCTCTGATCTTGCGGTTTTCGTCAGACCACCCGGGGAACCATAAAGTGGCGACAACTCGATTTTGGAAACATATCGTAGCAGAAACCGGATTGCGACTGGGACGCTGGACGGGGTGGTGCGCCAGCTCAGACGTTGGTAGTCGTCTTCCAGACCGCGCGGTCGGTTGTTTCATTCTAAGGTCCTAAATTCGGGAGGCGACCGACGATGGGAATACGATTTGCTGGCAACAAGACAAGTCAGCGTTCGCGCACCACCGAGCCCGACTTACGGGGCGTAGGTGCCCTTAAGAGCGTGACGCCTTTCACTCAGCCAGGCGGAGCCATTGCTGCGCAAGAGCGGGGGGCAACCGACCGGTTCACACGGCCATCGGGTTGATATCCACCTGCACCCGTCACGCCGGGCAGAGGAGGAAACGACGCATGACTTTCGCGCCCTCGCCGGCGTCCTCGTCGATATCGACCAAATCCTCGCGATCAATCGGGCCGCGAGCACTCATCACGTCGTTTATGCGTGGGAGGCATTGGCCACCAACGACGCCGACGCGCCCAGTTCGCTCGTGGCCTTCGATGTCAATTTTCGTCCGACCGGAGACGACCTGAAATTTCTCATTTCAGCGGTCTGATTGGCGAAGTTCCGGATCGATCGCTTGAAAAAGCCTCCGACTCGGTGAACCGCTGCGGTTCAGCCGTTGCCGGCCCGCCAGATCACCCGTTTTCGCACGTAGGGGTAATCGGGGCAGAGGAGGGAAGCGACGATCAAGTGGGATTTCGTCACGAAAGCGAACAGTTAGCGCGTACAAGACCGTGTTGTGTTCAACGGGCCAGGGTGGCGTGACCATGCACTACAATTTGCGCTCAGGGCGGGATGAGTGTATGGGCTCAAGGGGTTTGGGTTGCCTTTCAAAGGTGGCGCCGGGATAATCGACCCCCGCAAGCCGGGCCAGCTTTGCACCCCGAATTCCATGCATCTCAGCAGCCTCACGGTGGAGCGGTTTCGCTCATGCTCGAAAACGGTCGTTGATTTTCAAGACGACCTGACCGTGCTGGTCGGAGAAAACAACGGCGGCAAATCGAACATTATTGATGCGCTGCGGCTGCTGACGCTGCCGCTCAACGGCCGTCGAGAGCGCTACCCCGAGGATGAGGACCTCCGCCGAGGTGCGACCTCGGCAGACTTTCAGTTCATCGGGCAATTCGCCGGTCTGAGCGACACGCTCAAGGGACTACTAATCACCGCGGTCCCCGATGTGACGCAGAACGTCGCGTTGTTCGGCTACCGGCATGAAACGCGCTCGGCCGCCCATCCGCGTGGATTGACGACGCAGTGGGCCGGGAAGTTTGAGACGGCGGAAGCAGAGGCTGGGTCGACAGAGTTGATCCGGCATGTGTATTTGCCGGCGCTGCGCGACGCCCACCAAGCGCTTGGGTCCGGGAGCGGCGCCCGTGTGATGGCACTTTTTCGACATTTTCTGCCGAAGGAGCAGGAAAAAGCATTCTTGGAGAGTGTGCGCAGGGACGAATTCCCGGAAGTCCTGACCACGATCAACACCGCCATCGGGAATTCGTTGAGCGTGCTGACGACCGGGGTGAGACCGCAGCAAGCCAAACTGGACTTTGCGACCGAGTCGTTGCTGGATGTAGCGCGCTCGCTGCGCTTCACGCTCGCCGACGCCGGCTTGAGCCTGGATGACATCCGCGCCTCAGGGCTGGGTTATTCAAATCTGCTCTATATTGCGACGGTGGTGGTAGAGCTGGCAAAGGCGAAGGAGTCCGATTTGACATTGTTCCTCGTGGAAGAACCGGAGGCGCATCTCCATCCCCAACTTCAGATGCTAGTGTTGGAATTCCTGCTGGAGAAAGCTCGCGAGTCGCGTCCGCAGGCTGCGGCGGGGCAAGGGGCGGCGCCACCGCCACCAGCGGGCCAACCGGAAGGTCTCATTCAAGTGATCGTTTCAACCCATTCGCCGAATCTTACGGCGTGGGTCTCCCCCAAGCATCTCGTGGTGGTGCGGTCGCAAGAGGTTCCGCCCGCTCCGGCCGCTGTCCTGGCCGCGCCTGCGGTTGCGCCAGCGCCCGCCCCCGCCGCTGCGGCGCCGGCCGTCCCGGTGCTGGCCACTTCCCACACGGTGGCGGTGCCGGTCGCCAAGTTGGGCATCGAACCCAAGATGCTCGACAAGATCAGTCGCTACCTCGACGTGACGCGCTCGGCTTTGCTGTTTGGCAACCGCGCTCTGTTGGTGGAGGGAGTTGCCGAATCGCTGCTGCCGGCAATTGCCCAGCATATCTCGTTTAAGAATGATCGGACCGCTTTATCGCGCTTCAAAGGGGCAGTGCTCGTGGCGATTGAGGGCGTGGATTTCAGGCCCTACGTCGAGATTCTTCTGCGCCCGCATAACGGCGCGCGAATTGCAGACTGCGTCGTGGTTGTGACCGATGCGGATCCAGCGGTGGCGGGTAATCGAAAAGCGGATCTAGACGGATTCGCTGCCGGAGTCGATGCGGCGGCGGCGCTGTCCGTGTATATCAACCAGCATACTCTAGAACACGAGCTGATGGCTGCTGGGAACGAAGCGTTTCTGAAGGCGGCCTTCCTCGTGTTGCACCCGAATTCGGGTGCCGACTGGGCGGCGCAGATCGAGGGGGTTGCGGCGGGCGGGCGTCCGGCGGCTTTCCTTGCGCTGATTGAAGCAAAGAAGACCCGAAAAGAGGACTTAGCGCAGGTCATTGCGGCCCGGATTTCCGAGGGCGAGGCGTTTCAGGTTCCGGGGTATCTCACAGCGGCCCTCGGCAAAATCGTGGAGCCATGAGGTAATGCTGACGGACGAACAGAAGACATTCGCCGGTTTGCCGCAGGAGTGTTTCGTCGCCGCGTGCCCCGGCGCGGGAAAAACCCGCACAATTGTGGCGCGGGTGAAGCGGATTCGGGCGGCGTTACCGCCGCGTCAGGGCGTCGCGGTGCTTTCGTTTACACATTCCGCCGTGGATTCTTTCATCAGGCGCTGCCGTGAAGAGGGCGAGGAGGCTGCCTTGCGACTGCCTCATTTCGTGGGCACGTTCGACCGCTTCGTGGGCCACTTTATGGTGCTGCCGTCCGGAATCGCGCTCTCGCCAAAGAGACCGATTGTCGTGGATAGCTGGAAGAGTCTGAATGTTGAAGTCCGACTTCGCGGGGCATACAGTTATTGGACTGGCGTCTCGCTGGACCAGTTTGACGCAGCGACCAACACGATAGATCCCGTCCGGCTGGGCGACGCGGGACTGCGAGCGCATGTGGTAGCGCACCGCGCCCGTTACGAGCAGGCGGCGGCGACGCGCCGGAAGGCTTTGCATCAGGCTGGCTACCTGAGCGCTGAAGACGCCCGGATTGAGGCGCACCGCTGCATCCAGGATGCAAACAAAGGGGCGGCCCTCGGCCGGGCGCTGCGTGCGCGGTTCGGCGAAGTGATCGTTGATGAGGCACAGGACTGCAATCCGGTGGATCTCGCCATACTGGCTTGGCTGCGCGGGAACGGACTGCCGGTGACGGTTGTTTGCGATCCCAATCAAGCTATTTATGGATTCCGGCATGGGGAGCCCGCCGCCTTGCAGGCATTTGGCGCGCCGTATCCGCCTGCGCAGCGCCCGGCTCTTACCGGGAACTTTCGGAGCAGCGGCCCAATTACGAGGCTGGCGGCAACGCTTCGAAGCCGTGTCGAACCAGACAATCCTGTTGGCGAGACCGCGGCGCTGGTTCACCCCGTGCTTATCGCCACCTATGAAGGGGCTAAGGCACCAGCGACGATCGGCGCATTGTTTGGGCAACGGTTGGAAAGCCCGGCCATCGGGCTTTCAAGAAAGGATGGAATCATCCTCGCCCATCAGGGTGCCGATGCGCGGCGGGCGGCGGGTGACCCTCTCGCCGAGGAACTGAGCGGTCAGTCGAGAGTCGAGGCACTGGCTCGCGCCGTCGGCGAATTCTGGTGCGATTCCGCCGATCCCCGGCTTCGGCGCGCCGCGGGGCGCACCGTGGAGCGGTTGTTGCTCGAACTGCTTGGCGTCTGGACTGAGAGCGACCATCATTCGAGTCGGGTTATCGAGCGGGCGGGCTTGAACGCCCGACAGTTGCGGCGGGATGCGTTGGCGCTTTTGATGCGGTTGCCGAAAACCTGCGCGGATACCGCGGCGGCTCGCGCCGGTTGGGTGGCCGCGGTGAAAGCGGAGACCGCCCGTCTGCAACTGAGTCTTCCCGCGGGAACGACGATTGCTAAGTTCTTCGGGGGAAACCCGAACCCGAATTGGACCCGACACCTGAAGCTGCCCGGCAACGCGTGCCTGCTCTGCTCGACGATTCACGACGCCAAGGGCCGTGAGCACGAGAGTGTGTGTGTCGTGTTGCGACCGGATCGGGCACCCGACAATCGGACCACGCAATGGGGTCACCGCGCTGAAGAAATTGCGACGGCTGGCGGGCCGGAGGACTACCAGGCTGACGCTCATCAATACTTGTGGATAAGACGCTCTCCGATTCCGACATAGAGGCAATCGCCGTCCGGGTGGTCCAACTCATCGGCGTGCGACTCGTCGACAACATGAACTATGTGCGCGTGGAGAATCCGCCCCGTGCCGGATTCGCGTTGGACCACTATCGAGCGGGAGACGCAACTTGGGCGAGATTGATTCCCAGCGCGGCAGTTTCATCCAGCGCCCCGATTTTTAGGAAGTAGGCGTGGGCCTGCTCAAAGGAATCATACGGAATTGCCGCGTTAAGTTGTAGCAGGCGGTGGCCAAAGGCCACGTAGGGCTCGGGGTTTCCTCCCCGGGTCATGGCGTCGAGCACGGTCAGGTAGTCACCGCGATGGGACGTTGGCATGACCAGCCTCATCTGCTGGCTCGCATCCAATTCGGCGTTCAAGCCCAGGCGCGAAATCCGGCCGTTGCCGTCCTTGAAGGGGTGAGTTTCCGCGAGGATGAAATGGACCATGAGCGCGCGAGCGGCGGGATCCGTCAGTTCACGGACCATGGGCCAGGCGCGGCGCAGCGTCCCCTGCACCAACTCGGGAGCGACCAGGGTCTTGGAGCCGACTTGATTCGGTTTCCGCTTGAACACCCCGGGCTCGGTCTCCGGGCGGCTGGCCATCATGCGCGCGTGCCGGCGCTTCAGGACATCAAAGAAGCCAGTTACGTCCGCCGGCACCTCGCGGCAGATATGGTCGTCCATGATGAGCCGAAAGGTCTCGACGATGTCGTGCGCGTCCTTCGGACGTTGTTGGGTGATCTTCTTTGGATCGGCGGCGAACACGATGCTTTGAGCCTCTTCCACCGTGAATTTCGTGCCCTCGATGTAATTGGAAAAGTATGACTCCCAGAAGGCGCGGTTTACCCGCTCCGCTGCCGGTGGGGCGGCAGCGGCGGAAAACCGTTCGGCGGCCAGCCGGGCCTGCAGGGTGCTGAAAAGCGCGCCCCGCTCCGGGTCGTAGGGTTCCCCCGCCGCGCGCGCCAGCGCGAGGGGAGAGTGCAGGCGCCCGGCATCGCCGCGGCCTTCCAGGTCGGTCACGATTTGCCGGAGTTCGGCGAGGGCATCCGGCCACGCCAGGCGCGCCGCCACACCGCCGGCCTCGTCCAGCAACCGGGTCAGTTCGCCCGCGCCGTGCAGCCGGATTTGTTTCTCCAGCCAGTTTTCCAGTTCCACGCGGGACACGGTCTTCGCCTCGCCGGCGGGACCGCGCGCCCGGGCCGGGAGCAGATTCTCCAGGAGGGCCCGCGCCCGTCCCGCCATGAAGAGGCGGCTCGTTCCCACTGTGATCGCCGAATCCTCCGGCTGCGCCGCCGGGCCCGGCCACACGCGAATCTCCAATCCCGGCAGCGGCCGGCTGCTGATCGTCGGACGCGGCAGCGAAAGGTGAAACCGCTTCCCCGGGGAAACGGTTCCTCCGTCCAGTGCGGTGCGGAAACCGATGACCGCCCCGGAATAAAAATGCGCGGCGATCTCGTATCGATTCCGGCGTATGATGTCTTCCGCCGGCGAGGCGAACTCGTCCGTGTAGATTTTCGGAGCGAGTTTCCGGAGTTTTCCCGCCCGCACGAACCGGGCCTGCTGGTAACCGATCTTGGGATCAGAGCTGGCAAAGATTAAGGCCATGAATCGGAGGACTAGGAGAGTCCGACAAAAGTGAATTTATTGATTTTGAAAAATAAGCTGCTGATTTAGCGCGGAAAAGGCCAAATAAGCCATCAATCTCGGGATCTGGGAATCGGTGGGTTAACCTTATTTAAAATGGTCGCTAATCGATGAAAACGACGAATAGAACATTTATTATGCCATAAATAGCAATATAACAGTTTTATTTGCTGTAAATCATGAATTTGGATTGGGGCGCCGAGCCCAGTGGTTCGCCACGACTGGCAAAGCCCTGCTTTCAGGCGGAACGCGGGCTTCGCGGGGAACACGGGGGCCGGCGAGCGAAGGTGAGGCCGCAATTGGGGGCCTCGTGCCCACCACCGCGTCGTCAACGACATGGTCATCGCGAGGATCACCCTCGCGCCGGGCTGGAAGTCACGAAGCGTTAAGCACCTCTTCCGCCTCGTGCAGCGTAGTGAGAATTTCATCGAACGGGAGCGGCTCGTTGAGAAACATCTGCCGCATCGCGGCGTAGTCGGAACGCAATTCCGGCAGCCGGTGGTCGGGCGGGACGAGGCGAAGCGTGCCAGGAACTGCCGTCGCATAGTTGGCCCAAGCCGAAGAGAAGAAGCGCGACTTGTGATGACGGACCCGCTCCAGGAGATCGAACTGATGCCGCGCACCGCGGGCGGAAGGATGACGCCACAGAGCCGCGAAATCGGCATAATGTCGGGCGTAGCGATCTTGGATCTTCTTGTCAGCCGGACGGTGAAACTCGGCGTGGAGAATTGTGGCCTTCTCCCAAAACGTGCGCTCGATCTCCAACGCCACGACCTCAGCGCCGAAATCGGCGAATGCGGTCGGGGCCAGCGCGGCGACCATGGCGGTGATCTGGTGCCGGCCGGCCGCTGATCAGCCAGCGAGCCGAATTCCATTTTCACTTCGCGAGCGATGTAGTCGATGCCCCGAGGCAGTGCTCCCGGGTAAGCAAAAAACAAGATCGGGGAATGGCTGACCGCATCGAGTTTATAGGTCAGCCACGCGCGGCCACTCGGGCTGGCGCCCAGCTGTGTCAGAAGATCGGATTCAAGATTGGGCAGCCAATGGCTGGAGACGTGTTGGGCGCATGCCGCTTCGAGCTCCGGACGAATGCGTTCGTTCCACGCGTTTCTGGTTGCATTCTCCAATCTCTCTTCTGGCCACCCGAGCGAAGCGGGGCTGATGCCGAGATCGACGTCTTCGGAGAAGCGGGAGATGGCGCTAAAAACCTTCGCCAATGAGGTGCCTCCCTTGAAGACCGCCGTGCGGCCAAGCGCAGGTTGCGCGAAGACTCGACCCAGCAGCCAGCAGCCCCAGAAATCTTTTTCGACGATGACGGGGTCGACGCCGTGGAACTGCTGATACTGTCGGAAAAAGAGCGCGCGCTCGCCAGGGGGAAGGGCTGCAAAGGTCCTCATGACCGGTCAGTCGGTTGCAATGGCGCGCAGGAACGAGTGCATCCAAATGGGAGCGTGCGCCAAATCGCCGGCCAGACTTTTGCGATCCTGTTTTGAAAGCACTTCCCGCAGGCGTGCGATGCGCTCCGGCGTGACATGGTCTTTGCCCAGATAACGCAACGCGGCAATTACCGAACCGCTCGCGCGACCAGCGGTGGCCAGCTGGCGGGGGATGGCGGGGCGAAGTTCAATCACCAGTTTGCCCAGCTTTAGCTTTCGTGCCGGTCCGCTCGTCAGATACACCACCTTGGCCGGGACTTGTTCGGAGAGGCCCAGCAGGTTGGCCGCGTAGGCGCCTGACGGCTGCAGTTTAACGTGGTCGCGGGTGGCGAGAGCCTTGGCCACAGCCTCGACGGAGGGCGCCACCTCTCCCAGCAGGGCATGGGATTCGGGGAAGTGGTATAGGCCCCGCGCGATCCGGCGGATTGTGCCGGCCGCAGTGAGCCGGTGCAGCGCCAGGTCGATGGCGCTGCGGCTGCCCAGGTCGAGAAATTCATTCGGGGTAAAGACGCAACCCCTACCACGGCCGTAAATCCGGCTAATTGTTGCCTTCTCGATACTTTGTGATGCACTTGGCACGTCGACTCCGTAAGAAACACAGGGTATTCTTTCTTACAATTAAATAAGGTGGTGCGGCATTTGTTTCTGAACGTGGCTACACCCATCCCGGCAGGGCGAAGTTCGCGCACCTTGCGCTGGCCTTCGGCGGCGATTTGGCTGGCACGGGCCCCTACGGCGACGGCATTCGGCCCGGCCGCCACGCGGGATCCGCCGGCGGCGAAGCTCACCTTCGTGGTGGAACGCGGGCTTCGTGAGGTCACCTTTCTGTCTGTAACGGAGACCGGCTCGAAGCCACCCCCAGTGGCACCGCCGACTTCCGAAGTCCGACGGCAACGAGGCGAACCCTGAGTCGACAGACATCAGCCTGTCGTTTAGCTCACTGTCATGGCGATACACGCGACCCAGAAAGAGGTTGAGGAATTTGAACGCTTACTCGGGCAGGCCGGCGCCGGCGAAGGCCCGATCCAAGCCTTCCTCGAAATGCACTCGGAGTTCGTCCCAACACCCTTCGTTCTGGGGCACAACGTCAACTTGGGTGTGATAATCTCGAAATTCCAAATCGATACGAACTTGGTAACAGACTTTACCTACATCACGAAGAACTCGGCCAAGTGGCAGGTCGTGTTCATCGAAATCGAGGATCCTGAGAAAAAGATTTTCAAGGACAGCAGTAAGTATCGCGCGTTTACCGCGGAATTCAATGATGCCCTCGCGCAGGTCAAGGAATGGCGTGATCACGCGCCCCGGGTGAAAGCCGCGATTCTTACGCGCCTCGAGCCACTGCTGCAGCCGACGACGATGCGCCGCAACCCTGTCTCGTTTCGTTATGTCTTGGTCTATGGCCGACGGGCTGAACTTGATCTCGATCAAAAACGGCTCGAGCGCTTCAGCAATGAGTCGACGAGCGAATTTGAAGTAATGACGTTCGATGCTTGCTCGAGCGAGGCACAGAGCAGTGCAAAACCCCGTAGGAACGTCATCGGCCACGTTGGCGACGGCTATTGCTTCAAGGCGTTCCGAGCCGCGCCAGGAACTCTCTTCTCTTGGGTGAACGTGAAGTATTTTCGGCTCACTCAATCGGAACAAGACTTATTGATAAACGCTGGCCTTGATATGCCGTCATGGCTTGCGGGTAAGGATCTGAGCGTGAATGGAGCAAAGCCAAAATTTTCTTTTTCCGATCCGAGCGCGTTTCAGGTGAGTCAGGCAGTCGAAAAGCTGTTGTATCCGTAATGCAGTCGGGTAACCAAATAATTGGTTTGTTGTGCTGCAGCACTTTTACGCTCCGCAGCCGCAATCGTCGAAGCACGCTGGCGCCGTCGAAACCGACCGGACAGCCTGAAACGGCAGGTAGCCCGAAGGCAAGGGCACCGAACATCCGCAAACGGTGAAGTTGAACCGGCTGCCGGCATAGCGTGAAGCCCCCGTTTGGTCCGCAACGCGGGCTCCGCCCGAAAAATTTCAGGCGAGCCCCAGGATCCAGCCCTCGACTTGGGCTTGGGTGAGTTCCGCCGGAGGCAGCACGGGCTGAAAGCAGCCGGACAAGGCATCTCTGCCGTCCTGTTCCCGCATCCACCGCGTCACGGAATACGCGTCGTGCTGGTGGGAGTTCCGATCTTCCGCGGGATACCCGCGGCTCCAGAGAGCAGGGTAGACTTCGGCGATGACGGAACGGCCGGGTGCCGGGGACCAGCCGTCGAATGGCCAGAAATGAACCTGGGAGCCGAGTTGCTGCCGAAGATACCGCAGCCACGGCAGGCCGGCGTGCGTCGACTTGGCCACACTGCCCTGCACGTCGAAATGAAACACCGACTTGGCCGTCCGGCTGCGGAGTTCGGTCAGGCGGCGCCATCGTGAATTGCCGCCCCGCGCGGCACCGAGGCCGTGGAGGCCATTCCGGATGAAATCGACGTACAAGTTATCGCCGTCGGTCGGCCAGTGACGTTGGAAGTCGTCGAGAAACTCCGGCCAGTCCGGCGGAATCGAATGGGCTTCGAAGTAGCGCAGCGGAAATGAGAACGCATGATCGATGCCGACGAGCGTGGGCGGCCCGGCGCGCAGTTCGGCCGCCAGCCATTCGGCCAGTCCGCGGCGCGTCCAATACTTCCGGGGACTGGGAGGCGGAGGAATTTCTCTGGGAGCATCGGCGGGCGTCGCCGCGTAGACCCGCAGACCGGGCAGGCTGCTCGTGGGCGTCTGTGCGCCGGAGTAGTCGATGCCGTGGTACCGTTCAAATTGCGCCATGCGGGCGAGAATCTGAGGCGATCGCGCCAAGCGCTACAGCTTAAAGCATCCTTGGCGTCGGCGCCGGCAGCGCGCGACGCGTCGCTGAGGACCACATCGGTGCGATAGGCGAAGTCGGTGAACACCGCGTGCAACTCGTCCCGGTTATAGGGGCGCTGCAACACGCGAAGTCGCGGCAACTCACTGTGCTTCCCGCCCCAGCCGCACCTGCCTCCTGCAGCGCCACTAAACAACCAGCCAACGCTCCGCAAAGTAACAGCCAGGAAAGTCCCTCTCCTTTCAGCCTTGGTCGAACCGCACGTCTTCTCCTTTCCTTTCGCTCGGACAGCGCCTTGACGGGGATAGAATCCATGTGAAAACTCCGTTCTGGCACCGGGGGCAATTCACCCCTACCGAACACCACGGCAATAGCGGCATTGCTCCTGAAGAACAACGTTTATTGACTGTAGGTAACTGGTTCCGATAGAACTCGTCCGATGAACAACATTCTGAATCTCTCGGTCGCGCAGCTCAAACGGGCAGTGGCCATTAAGGAACAAATCGAATCGCTGAAATCTGAACTTGCCAGCGTTCTTGGAGCCACTCCGGCTCCCGCTCCGGCACCTGCTGTCGCCACAGCTGTTGCTCCTGCACCTGCCAAGAAGAAGAAGGTAATGAGTCCCGCGGCACGCGCCAAGATTGGAGCGGCTCAAAAAGCGAGGTGGGCAAAGTTGAAGGAAACATCGACGCCAGCCGCCAAAGCCTCTGCTGCGGCACCCAAGAAGAAGAAGCGCAAGCTCAGTCCTGAAGGGCGCGCGAAGATCGTGGCTGCTGCGAAGGCTCGATGGGCGGCGCATAAGAAGCGCGCCAAATAGGAAGCCGATAGTATTTTTGAGAAACCAGCTTGAGCGGTACATCGCGGAGAAGCGCGGACCGAATTATCTGTCGGGCGCCAAAAATCAGGCGGAATTGCGCAAAATCAAAAGTGAAATAACCGCGCTGAAAAAGAGACTGGGCGCGCTCCAGGCACGAAAGATGGAAATCGAGCAGGCCGGTGGGAAGTAACGGCTCGTCAGCGTCCGCCGCGTGGCTTGGACAACCTCACCCCGAAGGGCACCCGCGGTGACACCCATTGCAGTAAGAACCCTGCGGGCATACGCCTCCATTTCTCTCGTGGGTGTTTTCGGCGAAATGAATTGGGTGAAGCGCCCTGAAAGGCTGGTGGCGGGAAGACCATCAAATTCGCCGAACCCGAAAAACCCGAGAGGGCCACGGGATGAATCCCGTGCAATCACCCTTCATGGGTCGCGCCGGGCTTCGCTCCGAAACGACATGCTGGATGTAACCAAAGTTGTCGGCGCACGTCTGGAAAATACTCGGGAACAAAAAGATTCCCGACCACTCTTTACTTTTTCACAGAATCAACCGTTTAATCCTGCAACAACTTCAATGAGCCTCCATTCACAACGCATTTCGTCCACGATCCTCGGGAGAACCGAAGGACGCTGGGTCGCGTTGTGCCGGCCCCACGCCATCAGGAGCCTGCCGACAGGTATGAGCTTTAATCCTGATTACGTGATTACCGGAAGTGGAGTATCGAAGTAGAGGACTACCAGTCCTACCGCGATCCGCCCACTTCCACCCGGAAGTGGGTTTTTTGTTGGCCTCAGCGCCACGCCACGGCCGGGAAATCGGGCAAAAGCTCGATCAATTCCAGTCCAATGTGGCTTCCAAGCTGCGCCCAACAAGCAGCGAACTCCTCACTCAGTCGTCGAGGCGTCCCAAACCGGAGAAATCCGAGAGGGGTCGAGACGCGGTTCTTTTGTGAATCAATAATCGCAGCGTGGAAAATCGGCCTCAACTCCGTGACCACGCCCCCTTCGGTGGGAAGGCGCAAAACGACTGGGGCGGTGCCATCAGCGTAAGTGACCTTGCGTCCGCCGCCCCCTTCAATTTCTCCCGGTCGATATGGCGGATGTCTCTGACCCTGCGATATTCGTCCGGTCATTTTCAGATTTCTTCGCCACCCCCCTTGATAAATCCACGGCATCCGCCGTTTGATGTAGGTAACACCTTAAATCACTTCAATGCATTCGTATTCACAACCCCATCAGACCGCCCTCCGTAAGTCGGAAGGCCGTTGGGCGCTGTGCGCACGGACCCTGATTACGGGGACAAGCCCGCAGGTGGGTTTTAGCCCCGAGAATAGCGCCCGAGAAAGTGAAGTTACCAGATAACGGATCAACACCGTCCCATCTCGAACCCACTTTCCGCCCGGAGAGTGGGTTTTTTGTTGGCC
>JACQWK010000123.1 GCA_016209525.1 Verrucomicrobiota bacterium | reverse complement strand
GGTGAATGATTCCATCGGCCACGCGGTGAAAATGGTTGGTGAGATCGGCTGTGAAGTAAGCGCCGCTCAGATTGTTGGAAGAGAGGAACCGATAGTTCGTGGAAACGGTGTAGCGATAGAGGGTGCCAATTCCGTCCTGAGCGCCGATCACACGGTAACCGGTTCCAATCCATGCATTGGTGCGCCGTGTGAGGAAGAAGAACTCCTGGAGCATATTCGTCCGCAAAGCTCGCTGTTCGTCCAGGTCAAGCTGAACCAGCGGGGGGATCGCCGGAATCGAAGCGGCATAAAGATTGGTCGTGCCCGCCAGCCCGGAAGCGCTGATTTGTTCCAGGTCTCGGCTGAGCATTTCGCGGGCGGCCCGCCCGGATTCGAGCACGTCCACCTGGGTGATGTTCCCACGAAGCGCCTTCTGGGTCTGATTGAACATCTGATAAAGCGCATAAATGATGAACGTCATGATCGACACCGCGACGAGCAGTTCCATGACACTAAACGCCGGGGCACCGGTTCCTCGAGGGAGTCGCCGGGTCCGGCGTGGGGGGGTGGGTGTCGCGTTCTCCCTCACCCCGGCCCTCTCCCGCTGGGAGAGGGAGAACCATGGCCAGCGTTTTGTGCTTTCAGAGTCGTTTTGAACATGCCCGCCGCAGCAATCCCTACTCCCGCTCCCCTGGGGAGAGGGCCGGGGTGAGGGGGAACTGCAGCATCGAAGGACAACGGTTCCAAACCCAGCAACGAGGTTCATCCACCGAAAACGCCGAAGGGTTGCCGAACCTCGTGTGAACGGACGGATGTTTGGTCGGACTTGCGTTTGCATTAGAATCCAGCCACGAGTGCATTCGTGGCGAAAGTATTGGGTTCAAACCAATAGAGCGGGTAACGAGATCTGGGAGTGTTGAATGGCTTTAGTTCGCCAGTCACCAACGTTCGGAAGACCTTGCGGCTTCGCCCAGTCTCCCAAACTGGCCCTTTCTGGTAGAGAGGCCAGCGCAGGATGAGACGGACATCATAAAGGTTGTTGAGCAAATTCGTGGCATAGGCCAATTCGCTCGGTCCGTTCGCCACGAAGCCGGGCGGGCGGTGGATGAACGGCACAATTTCGGTGCGGAGCAAGTACCGGAAAGCCAGTTGATCGTTCAATGCGCTCTTCTCTCCGGCGACTCCAGAGATCGCCCGAACATGAGCCTCCACAAGATTCGTTCGAAACGTTCCATCCGCCGAGCGAACAAAGCGCGGCGTGCTCAAGAGCCCGACGATATGCTGGCCGTTGGTCAACCGGTTGGCAATCGGAAGCGGGCTGTTGGTGAAAGTAATTGAGCTTCGTCCGTCCCTGATGGTGATCGACTCGACGTAATTTGTGAGTTCATCAACTCCTTTTGAACCGCTCCGGATCGCCTCCAGCAGATACAGGCCGTCCTGGTTGATGACGGTTTCTTCGCGGTTTTCCTGCTGAACCTTGATCCCGGTGGGCATAACTCCAATGAGAGCCACCAGTGCAAAAGCAATGATCCCGAGACTCAGCGCGATCTCAACCATTGTGAAACCAGCGTTGCGGGACACCGCGAGTCTAGCATTGCCCCGTAGCGACGGGCGGCCCGCTTGGCGTGAGCGGCGCAGATTCTCAATCTGCCGCGTCGCTGAATTGCATTCTGCGGAGCCAGAAACGTTCCTGCATGCCGGAACCTTCGACTCCCTGCCGATTGCGAATCGGCGATGCAGTTTAGCGCGGCAGCACCGCAACCAAATCCGGTGGCGCGAGACTCCGTCGAGCCCTGAAATCCTTGCTGGCAAAGAAGTCAGGGCTCGACGGGAGTCTCGCCCCACCAACATCCGTGGTCGAACTGCTCTTCCTAGTTTCATAGCTTTGTTATCTCCCGGCCAGCGATTCCAATTTGGCGCGGCCAGTCAGCCAGTTGACTCGCACATACTGAAAATCTTTCGTTCCTTGCCCCGGCGGGATCAACTGCACATCGGGCGCCGACCTGATGTAATTCCCAGCGTCGTCTCTCGGCAGCGAAACGCGTCCTCTAGCCAAGGGGATGACTTCATCGTGTTGGTAAGCGAGTTGGCCGTAAGGGTTGAACGCGATGTGTGGAAGAAGGAACGGGGCGCTCTTGGCGTCCGGAAATGGAAAAGAGTTGGTCGCAAAAGTGCGGAGGTACTCGTTCGGATGGCCAGACAGCCTGGAATCGAATTTGTAGGGCGCGAATAGCGCCCCCTCCGGGAGCGATTTCCAGTCGGTCAAATAACGAGGTGTGGCGCGGCCAGGCTGGTCGCCAACCGTCCGCGATGCCACCAACGCATAGCTCCTGTATTGGCCTCCGATCAGATTAGTCAAGTAGCGCATTTCCTGAACGTCATTCCTGACCTGATCCATTTTCTGAAGAATCGTCGGCGGCAGAAACACCATAAAGACGGTCGTCCGATCATTGATCGCGCGGAGGCGAGCATACGCAAGGTCATCCAGGATTTGCCGGTGCGCAGCCGCAGAGAGGTTGGATTGGCTGATCCCTTTGAGAGCCGGCAGAGTGATTGCAGTGAGAATTCCGATGATCACGATGACTACCAAGAGTTCCACCAATGTGAAGCCTCGCGCGCAATGCGCTCCCGATGAGCTTGCAGGCTGAGCGTGGCTCCCTTTCCCCTCACCCCTGGCCTTTCCCTTGGCGAGATGGAGAATAGTCCGCCGCATTTCGACAAGCCAACCAAGATCAGCTAACTGACGCGCGAGTTGCCATGTTCCCTCTCCCTGGGGGAGAGGGCCAAGGTGAGGGGGAACACGACGCCGAATGACCAAGCGGTCTAAACAATCCCGCGAAGCTCTTGGTCGATGTTGGCCGCAATCCGGGCGTGTCCGGCAGACATTCATGAGGATTTCACTTCCAGCTCAGTATGTTGTCTTTGTTAAAGCCCACATTGGCTGACTGCTGCGGGCTGGCCATGCCGTCGGGGCCCAACGACCAGACCATGACCTCAGTGCGGTTTTCGAATGTGTTGGCGCCCGCCTTAGCGGTGAAAAGTCCGTTCAGACCCTGGGTAGGCCCGCCTTTAGGATCCCGAGAAACGGCGTCATATCGAAAGAAGCCGTCCCGGCACTGTCCGTCGTAGTTGAGGTCAAGTGTGACGATATAGGGATTCCCCCATGGATCTCGGTAAACACCGTCGGGTCCAATCCCCGGCGTTTGCAGTCCATCGACCTCTTTGGCGTCGAGAAACGGAGTCTTCTGAGTGTTTAGCGAGTGCCCCACATTTACTGTGGGCAGACCATTTCGGAACTGGGTTAAGTCTTTTAGGATGGCAATGATTTCCGAATTGTTGGCTTGGTCACGCGCGTTGACGCCCAGCGTGCTAATTTGGATTTGCTGGCCCTTCTTGTTCTGCCACCACCCGCCCCCAAACTTGGTACCGTACGTGAAATCAGGGCTCGCACCTGCCGCATCTGCCAGCGCGGCGCGCGTGCCTTTCGATGAAGGGAAGACACGGTAGGTGGACTGGTAGGACTTGATAGCTCCCACGATGTCCGACATCTCGGTTTTGGCCTTGAGCACCTGCGCCTTCTGCTTGGCCTTGCTGATCGCCGGCATAAGCATCGACGCCAAGACGCCAATGATTGCGATCACCGTCAGAAGCTCGATGAGGGTAAAAGCCCGGATCGTCCTGGGTGAGCGAGGTGAACGAGGTGAGCGATTGTTCATAAAATGAATTCTAGTCATGCCAAAACGTCGAGCTTAGCCCATGGAGCAATGTCTCATGAACGTTGATGGGAAAGTTGGCGAGTCGTGTGTGCCTCCGATTGAGCCGGCTGCAACTGGTTCGGAATCTCCGCAGGCCGCGCTGGGTGCGTGGCTTGCTCGGACGAAGGTTCGTGCGCGCCTTTCGCGTTATCTTGGCTCCCCAACCCGAAGATGACCACCGGATTGGGAGGATTTTCGAAAGGTTCATTTTTTTCTCGGATGCTGGCATAGAGTCATTTTCCCCTGCCAATGACGACAGGTTCGTTTTCCCAATTGCTGAATCGAACTATGTTCCGTCCGATGATCACTTCCGCCCAAAGATCGAATGTCTTGCGGTTATTCCGGTTGGGGGACGAAGCATCATACAGCCAAGGGTTCAGCTTGTTTTGTGGATTGCCACGCTCGGGAATCGCCAACTGCGCCGGAGGGCGGCCTTGGTAAGTGAATCGTTCCGGGCCTTTCACCGGAACCTTCAACACCTCCACATCGAGTTCGCCTTGGATCTCGCCATATTGAGTGGACTTGAATTCTTCAGAGAACTTCAGCGTGTCGCCAACCCTGACCGAATTGCCAAATCCGCTCGCATTGAACACCGCTCGAATCGAATCCGCGCCAATCCTTTCCGAACGGTCGGGTGTCGTGAAGTATCCACGATTTCCCGATTGTTCATAGTACGTGCCGCTCAACTCGTAATAGAGCTGATTTGTGGAAGGCCTGCCGGGATTGTCCGGCGGATAGGTTCCCAATGCCGCCTTGTAGTTTTCAATCGCTGTCACGTACCGGTCAAGGTCTCCTCGAACTCGCGATTCTTTGCTTTTCCGCGAGGCGACACCGCTCAGTCCAACCGTCAAGCTCGCTAACACTCCGATAATGCTTATGACAACTAGCAGTTCTATGAGTGTAAACGCGTTGCTTTCTTGCTGGAAGCGATTCCAGGGCTCGACAGGAGTCTCGCCCTCCCGGGTGTGGTTGCTGCTCTGCCACGGTGCGTCCCGCGTGGTTTTGACCGTGTCTTTGAATTTCACTACTGCTGAAGTTGTTCTCATGGCAGCCGTCAATCCAGTCATCGTTCTCGCAATTCCTGTTCCATCCGCTCGCTCAGCCATTGTTTGATCATGCTTTGATAATTTAGGTAGCGCGAACGAGCGAGCCGTTTGATCCGAGCGAGCATCCGCGGATCGATTCGAAGCGTGATCGTCACAGACTCCGAAACCTCCGAACTCGAAGCGACAGCGCCTTCCATCAACCGGAGGTCGATCATGTTCTCCGACCAAAACGCCGCCTCCGCCTCTTCGCTGTCGAAGAGAGGAACCTCTTCCCAATCTAGGACCGCAGTCATTGGCGATGTTTGAGTATTTCCCGCCTGTTACTCGGAACGTTGCGAAAGTGTTTGGTTCAGCTTTTTCTGATAAAAGAACTGTTCCTCGGGCGTAAAGGACCGAGCAAAGATGACTCGGACCTGCTTACCGTTGGTGCGATACGCGCTGAAGATTCCAACTCCTGAGGCCGACTTACCCAGATTAAAATACCGTGCTTGCACAGCGAATCTTGAGGAGTCCGGCAACAGGCGGATCGCGAAGGGATCCTCAAAGGACTCTTCCACGTCCCGCGGCGTCAAAGAACCATCCCACTCGAATGGCGGATTATTCCAATCAAACTCCATTTTGGGTTTTCTTGTAAATCAAACGCCAATGCAATGTGATTACATTGTATTTACACCTTGCGTCTGTTTCTGTCAAATCTAAACTGTGTTTGCAGGCAAAAAAGGCCACGAGAACGATTCCGGTGGCCTTCGGAGAGGTAGATGCGGAAGCTTGCTTAATCATCACCACTGCCTCGTCCTGAACCCTCGGACCCAAGCCGGTCGATCAACGTGATCAGCGGCAAAAACAAGGCGATGACGATGCTTCCCACGATCACGGCAAGGAACACGATCATGATGGGCTCCAAAAGTGACGTCATCGCGGCAACTGCGTTATCCACTTCGTCATCGTATGTGTCGGCAATCTTGATCAACATTTCGGGCAAAGCTCCGGTTTGTTCACCGACGTCCACCATGCTTATCACCATGGGAGGGAAGACGTTTGCCGCTTCGAGAGGAGCAGTGATAGTCTCTCCTTCCTTGACACTCTCGTGAACCGCTGCCACGGCATTCCCGACGATTACGTTGCCGGACGTTTCTTTGACAATCGTCAAAGCTTGAAGAATTGGGACGCCGCTGCTGATCAGAGTGCCGAGCGTTCGGGCGAATCGGGAAATCGCGACCTTGCTGACCACAGGACCAAGGACAGGGAAGATCAGCTTGAGTTTATCCCATCCCTTCCGTCCGATTTTCGTCTTCAAAGCCAGTTTGAACACGATGAAGAAGCCGATAACGCCCAAAATGACGGGTCCCGGAATGTAATACGGGAAGAAACTCACAGGCATGACGGAGTAATTCTTCACCGTATCACTGATGGCGAGAACTGTCTCGGTGAAGGCCGGCAAACTCGCGCCTTCGAGCATATCCGAAAAGATGGCCTTGAATTTGGGAACGACCACGATCATCAGGATGGCCAGGATGACGGTTGCGACGAACATGACCGCCGCCGGGTAGAACATGGCGGCGACGACTTTGCCTTTGATCTTCTGCGCCTTCTCCATGAACTCGGCCAACCTGTTCAACACAACTTCCAAGACACCGCCCAACTCTCCCGCCTTGACCATATTTACAAACAGCCGGTTGAAGACCTTGGGGTGTTGCGCGAGGCCTTCCGAGAATGTGCTTCCACCCTCGATGGAAACTGCCAAATCGGAGATGATCCTCCTCAAAGTGGAGTTCCTCTCCTGGCGTTCAAGAACGCGCAGGCCTCTTAACAACGGAAGTCCGGCATCGACCAGCGTCGCCAACTGGCGGGTGAACGCCGTGAGCACCTTCGGTTTAACCTTGCCCCCAAGCCCGGGGATCTTGATGTTGATGTCCAGACCTCCCTTTTTCTTCTTTCCCGGATGGGGGGCCGCGGCCTTCTGCCCCGGTTTGTCCTTGCCCTTGTCTGCCTCCACCACTTTCGTTGGGAAGTATCCCATCTCCTTGAGCCGCCCGATTGCCTCGTTCTGATTGGCCACTTCAAGCGTGCCCTTGGTTTCTTTCCCACGGGAATCCATGGCCACATAGTTGAATTTCGGCATAGCGAACCTTTCTTTGGGTATCTTACTCTAAATCACGCTCAAATCGATTCGACCCCCCCATCCCCATCAGATGGGGAGAGGGTGTCCGTAGGACGAGTGAGGGGTATATCAAAAAGCAGTCTCACAAGGACTAGTCTCATCGTGATCGTTCACTGGAATCAGGTGTACTTGAGGACTTCCTCAATGGTCGTGTCCCCGTCAAAAATGCTCCGCAATCCGTCCTCGCGGATGGTGACCATTCCCAATTCCATGGCCTTTTGCCGTATCACGACGGTGGGCGCTTTCTCGTTAATCAAAGCCCTGACCGGCTCGGAGATGACAAGCAATTCGAATATGCCTTTGCGTCCTCTGTACCCGGTATCATTGCAGGCCGCGCAGCCGCGCCCATAATAAAACACCTTGTCGCCCAGGTCATGGGGCGACAAGTTCATCAACGATAGTTGGTTTTCCGTGGGTTCGAAGGGGGTGCGGCACTTCTTGCAGATCGTCCGGACCAGCCGTTGGGCGAGCACGGCGGTGAGCGTTGAAGAAATTAAAAACGGCTCCACCCCCATGTCCACCATGCGGGTCACGGCTCCGGGCGCGTCGTTGGTGTGGAGCGTTGTCAAAACCAGGTGGCCGGTCAGTGAAGCTTGGATGGCAATTTGCGCCGTTTCCAGATCGCGCATTTCTCCGACCATGATGATGTCGGGGTCTTGGCGGAGAAAGGCACGGATAGCCTTGCCAAAGGTCATGCCGACGGATTCATGGACGGCGACCTGCATGATCCCCTCAATGTCATATTCCACTGGATCCTCGACCGTGAGCAGCTTGGAATCGATAGCATTGATGCGGCGCATGCAGGAATAGAGAGTCGTTGTTTTGCCGCAACCGGTGGGTCCGGTGACGATGATGATTCCGTTCGGCTGCTGAATCGCCTCCGTCGTGTAGTTGTAAATGAACTGGGGCAATCCCAGCGCCTCCAATTCGAGCCGGACGGCGGAACGGTCCAGAACGCGCAGGACAACCGATTCGCCAAACTGCGTCGGCAGCGTGGAGACACGCAAGTCCACTTCCCTCCCCGCCAAATGGATGGCGATGCGTCCGTCTTGAGGCAGCCGCCGCTCGGAAATGTCGAGATTAGCCATCACTTTCAAGCGCGACGTCACCGGCAATGCCAAGTGCTTGGGCGGCGGCGCCATTTCGTAAAGCGCTCCGTCCACGCGGTAGCGGATCTTGAACTCATCTTCGAACGGCTCGAAATGAATGTCACTGGCCCGGTCCTGGATTGCCTGGTAAAGCACCAGGTTCACAAATTTGATGATCGGCGTGGCATTGGCCTGGTCGGTAAGATTCCCCACGTCATACCCCTTAAGCCCCTCGACGGCAGCCTCCTTCTTGCCGAGATCAAGCTCGGCGCCCAGCTCTTTAAGGATCTGGCTGACGCTCTCGCTGTCTTCAGGGTAAAGGTTATTGATCGCTCTCTCGATCTGAGCCGGATCAGAGACGACGACTTGGACTTCGCGGCCGATGCTGAAGCCGAGCTCGTCGATCACCGCGGGATTGAGAGGATCGGCCAAAGCAATGCGCACGCTGGAACCGTAATCCGCCAACGGAAGGCACTGATACATTCGCGCCGTCGCAGCGGGGACGATTTTCAGGACTTCCGGCGTGATATCCTGCTCTCTGACTTCCGCGACCTCGGTTCCCAGGTGATCCGCCATGATCTGAAGCTGCGTGTAAGTATCGACCAACCCGAACGCATTCAGGATTTCACCGAACGGTTTGCCGGTGCGATTCTGTTCTTGGCTAACCTCCTCCAACTGTAAGTCATCAATGAGCCCACGTTCTTTGATCAAGGCGAGAAGTGGATTGGCAGTGTCCGACATAAAAATCTAATGTACGCTAGCTTCCGCCCGGCTCGCCTCCATCTCTTGCAGTTTGGCCAGCATGGTCGTGGGATCTTGCGCTTTGGTGATTACCTCTTCCTGCGAAATCATTCCGAGTTGGTACTTGTCGAGCAAGAAACTGTCGAGCGTGACCATTCCGTGCTTCGCTCCGGTCTGAATGTCCGAGTTGATTCGGAAGGTTTTGTTGTCGCGAATCAAGGCCGCGATCGAGGGCGTATTGACCATGATTTCGAAGACCGCGACCCGACCGGGTTTATCGATCCGCGGGATCAGCAACTGAGAGATCACTGCTTGCAGCACGGTCGAAAGCTGGATGCGAATCATTTCCTGTTGTTCCTTGGGGAACGCGTTCGTGATCCGGTCGATCGTTTTGGCAGCGCCCGTCGTGTGCAACGTGCCAAATACCAAGTGGCCCGTCTCAGCCGCTGTGATCGCCGCTTCCATCGTTTCCAAGTCCCGCAATTCGCCGACTAGGATCACATCCGGATCTTGCCGCAGCGCGCGGCGCAGCGCCTCCGCGAAATTCGGAACGTCCACGTTGACTTCCCGCTGCGTGACCAGAGCTCTCTTGTGCTTGTGGTAATATTCGATGGGATCTTCGACCGTGATGATATGGGCTTCATCACGCTCTTCATTGATGATGTTGATCATCGAGGCGAGGGTTGTCGTTTTTCCCGATCCGGTCGGTCCGGTCACAAGGACCAGCCCTCTGGGTTTGTTGAGCAACTCCCGGACGGACGGCGGCAAGCCGATCTGTTCCATGGTGAGCATCTTGCTGGGGATTTGCCGCAAGCAACAACCAAAGTTGCCCTTTTCCTTGAAGACGCTCACGCGAAACCTGGCAAGCTCCCCGAAGGCGAAACCAAAATCCGCTCCTCCTCTCTCCCGAACGTGCTGGACGTTATCCTCCGACGTGATCGTCCGCATCAACTCCTCGGTGTCTTCAGGCCGCAACGGCGGTCCTTCCACGCGGTGGAGGATGCCATGCAGGCGAATTACTGGAGGTGTGCCCACCCGGACGTGCAAGTCGGAGGCGCCCTCCGAAACAACCAGGTGCAGCAAATCGGACATTGAATAGGACATACTCGAATTGTTTAAGCAGCCCTGCGCTAGTCTAAGTCCATGACGGTGGCGCGGATCACCTCTTCCGGCGTCGTCAAACCGGCCACGACTTTGCGAGAGCCGTCCTCGCGAAGCGTCCGCATTCCCATTTCCCGCGCGCGAGCGCGCAAGACCGTGGCGGAGACTTTCTCGTAGATCAACTTGCGCGCCTCGTCATCGATCACGAAAATCTCGAAGATTCCAAAACGTCCACGGTAGCCGGTCTTGTTGCAGTCTTGACATCCTTTCCCGCGCTTGAAAGTGGCGCTCTGGGCCGCATTCGAATCAATGCTCAGAGCGCGCAGCTCGGTGTCGGTTGGAGCGTAGGTGGCGCCGCAGCGTTTGCAGACCTTGCGGACTAATCGTTGCGCCATCAGGGCGCGAGTGGACGAAGCCACAAGGAATGGCTTGACGCCGATGTCAATGAGCCGCGTGACCGCGCTGGGGGCATCATTGGTGTGCAAGGTCGAGAATACCAAGTGGCCGGTCAAAGATGCGTTAATCGCGATCGTGGCGGTCTCGAGGTCGCGGATCTCTCCCAACATGACAACGTTGGGGGCCTGGCGGAGCATGGACCTTAAGGCCGCCGCAAAGCTCAATCCGATTTCGTCGTTGACTTGCACTTGATTGATCCCAGACAGCACATACTCCACCGGGTCTTCCACGGTGATGATCTTCCGATCCGGCCGGTTGATAAAGTTTAGACAAGAATACAGCGTCGTTGTTTTGCCGGAACCGGTGGGCCCGGTCACCAGCAAAATCCCATCCGGCAAGCCGATCAAACGCTCGAAAGTTTGCTGGTCATCGGTAAAGAATCCAAGTTCCGCCAGTCCCAATCTAAGGCCTTCCTTGTCAAGGATTCGCATGACGATGCTCTCGCCGTGATTCGTCGGCACGCATGAAACGCGCAAATCAATCGTTTTTCCGCCCACCGAGGCCTGAATGCGCCCGTCTTGGGGGATACGCTTTTCTGCAATCGACATGTCGGACATGATTTTCAGCCGGCTGATGATCGCAGCCTGGAGCCGTTTAGGCGGACTCTTCATCTCATGCAACATGCCGTCAATACGGTAACGAACCCGAAACCGTCCGGCCAAAGGCTCTAGATGGATATCCGAGGCGCGCATCTTGAACGCCTCGACAATCATTGTATTGACCAGTTTGATAATCGGCGCGTCCGCCTCCACCACGGACTGATCATCGGTGCCCCCCCCTCCTCCGAACCGTCCGATCTCCACCTCGCCCTCGGTGATGTCTTGGATCATCTTGCCGACCGCATCATCCCGAACCCCGTAATATTGGCCGATCGCGGCTTCGATGTCTTCCGGGCTGGCTACGAGCATTTCCACCTGCGTGTTAAGCGCATGCTGCAAGCCGTCGATGGTATCCAGGTCCGAAGGATCGCTTAGGGCCACCTTAATGGCGTCTCCTTCCTTGTACACCGGGACGACATTGAACCGCTTCGCGATGTGCCGCGGGACTGACTTGATGACCTCGTCGGTCAGACGCATCTCGCCGAGGTTGACAAACTCCGCGCCGGCCTGCGCGGCCCTGGCCCTGGCCACGTCCGCCGAGCGGACGGTTTTCTTTGCCGCGAGCGTGTCCACGACGCCCTCGCCGGTGGAGTCCGCCTCTATTCGGGCAGCTTCAACCTGCTCGTTGCTGACCAACCCCATGTCCAACAGGGTGTCAATTAGCGAATCATCTCTTGCAGCCACAACTGACTTTCAACTCTGTATGGGTAACTAGGCAGAATTTCAACAGATACTAATTCGGTTGCGAACTCAATGTCAAACTCGACCGCGTCGATGCCAGCAATTCTCATTATGACCCGTATGTAGTCCCGGCTTTAGCCGGCGAGCGCGAGAAAACCGGCTAAAGCCGGGACTACAAGCGGGTCGCAGGTCGTGCCT
>JACQWK010000111.1 GCA_016209525.1 Verrucomicrobiota bacterium | reverse complement strand
GCCGCCTAAAGGCGGGACTACAAACCTTTTCCGTGTAGTCCATCCCACAGTCTCCTCCGTAAGCGCCTAGTCTGGGGTCAGGGAGCACGAACGAGCCGCCCGCTTCGGTGGGCGCCTCGACAAACGGCGGAGACTGCAGTTTGTGCCGCTCATGATCGGTGTTTCAGACACGATCCTATGCCTGTTCGGCGCCTCACCCCTCAGGCGTTTCGTCCACTGGACCCATTTGCGTTTTCACGCTTTCACGCGCTGATCCTTCGCCGTCCGCTGCGAATGGCCGAAACATTCCGCCCGTTGCACGGTCTATTCCTCCAGCGGATTCGCGCCATCTGAAGTGCAATTAAGCATGAAGCTCTCCGTCATCATCCCGGCCTATAATGAGGCGAAGTGCATTCGAGGCTGTCTGGGCAGCGTATTCGAGGCGCTGGCGGCCCATCCGCGCGGAGATCTGGCGACGGAAGTCATCGTGGTGGACAACAATTCGACCGACGGCACCGGCGACCTGGCTCGGACTGCGGGAGCACGAGTGGTTTTCGAGCCGGTCAATCAAATCGCGCGTGCGCGGAACGCGGGCGCGGCGGCAGCAACGGGCGCTTGGTTTTTGTTTCTCGATGCCGATTCGCTGCTCCCGCCGGCCACGCTTGGCGAAATATTGGATCGGATCGAGAGCGGTGAGTATGCCGGAGGTGGAACGGTGATCGCCTTTGACAATGCTCCCTTCTGGGCGAAGATCGCGCTCGCCGCAGGAAATTTCATCTTCCGGCTCAGCAAGATCACCCCTGGGTGCATGATCTTCTGCCGCGTGGATGCATTTCGCGCCATCGGCGGATTCAACGAGGAGTTGTTCGCGGCCGAGGACGCCGTTTTCGGACGTGAACTGTGGCGCTGGGGCAAGCGCCGGGGGCTGCGGACGATCATTCTCCACAAGCACCCGCCGGTGACTTCAAGCCGCAAGCTTTACCTTTATACCAAGGCGGAGATGCTCGCTCTCCTGCTCAGGTTTTTTCTCGCTCCCAAAGCGACGCTGCGAGATCGCCGGGGACTTCAAATCTTCTACGACGGACGGAGATGAACCTCCGCCCAGTCCCTTTCCGAATTGTTTTCCGATTTCTGCGCCGTTAGGTTCCGGCACATGAAACTGCTTTCTGACTCTGCGTCTTCGCGGCGAACCGGCGTCATCCTGCCCTTGCTGCTGGCGATTTCAACTTCGGTTACCGCCTCGACAGCCCTCCAAGATCGAGCCGACCAATTTCTGAACCTTGCGAACGAGGCGTACCGGGCCCTTTACCGAGTCAACAGCGAGGCGCAATGGGCGGCGATGACGGATGTGACTCCCGCGCATGATGCGGCTTCGGAGACTGCGGGAAAAGCCCTGGCGGCATTCAACGGAAACCCCGCCGTGATCCGCGAAGCCAAAGCATTGCTCGACCATCGCTCCGAGCTGGCGCCAATCACGGTCCGTCAATTGGAAAAGGCGCTTCTGAACGCGGCCGAGGGTCCCATGACCAATCCGGAACTGGTCGCCGCCCGGATCGCGGCCGAAACCCAGCAAGCTTCGACGCTAAACTCCTTTGTCTTCAGCCTCAGGGACAAACCGATCACGGCCAACGAAATCGACAACCTCCTGCAATCGAGCACGGACTTGGCCGAGCGCCGGGCCGTTTGGGAAGCCTCCAAGCAATCCGGCCCGGCGTTGAAGCCCGGCCTGATCAAGCTGAGAGACCTTCGCAACGGTGTGGCGCGCGAGTTGGGCCATTCGGATTATTTTGGTTTACAGGTTGCCGGTTACGGGATGTCCACCGCCGAGATGCTCAGCCTGCAACAAAGTTTCATGCGGGATTTGAAGCCGCTCTACCTACAACTGCACACTTGGGTCAAACACAAGCTGGCTCAAAAATACGGCCAGCCCGTGCCGAAGCTGATTCCCGCGCACTGGCTGAACAATCGGTGGAGCCAAAACTGGGTTGGCATCGTCGAGGCGGCCAACCTCGACCCTTACTTCAAAGGGCGTTCAGCGGAGTGGATCGTCAAGACCGCGGAAGATTTTTACGTCGGGATGGGTTTCCCAAAACTTCCGGCGACGTTTTGGACGTTGTCCGACCTCTACCCGCTCAAGCAGGGCGAGACGCGCAAGAAGAACACGCACGGCTCCTGCTGGCATGTGGATTTGGGCAATGACATCCGGTCGCTCATGAGCGTCGAACCCAACACGCAATGGTTTGAGACCACGCACCACGAACTCGGGCACGCTTATTATTTCATGGCTTACACGCGCCCCGAAGTGCCGCCTTTGCTGCGGATCGGAGCCAATCCCGCCTTTCACGAGGGGATGGGCGAGCTGATTTCATTGGCCTCGGGCTCCCCGGCCTACCTCCAATCCCTCGGCATTCTTCCCGCGGACTACAAAGCGGACGAGATCGATTTTTTGCTGAACGATGCGCTGGCCAATTCGGTGCCGTTCATCTTCTGGAGCTCCGGCACGATGACGCATTGGGAGGCGGACATCTACGCCCGCGGCCTTAGCCCCGAGCAATGGAATGCCCGCTGGTGGCAGTATGTCCGGGAGTTTCAAGGGGTCGAACCTCCGACTCAGCGCGGCGAGGAATATTGCGACGCTGCGACCAAGACCCACATCAACGACAATCCGGCCTACTATTATTCCTACGCCGTGGCGACGGTCTTGAAGTTTCAGTTTCACGACCACATCGTGCGGAGAATTCTGAAGCAGCCGCCGCAACGGTGCAATTACGCGAAGAATGCAGAGGTGGGCGGCTTTCTGCGGAACGTCATGCGGAAGGGCGGCACGGAAGATTGGCGAAAGGTGTTGCGCGAAGCCACCGGCGAGGACCTCTCCACGCGGGCGATGGTCGAATACTTCAAACCTTTGATGACCTGGCTGCAGGAACAGAACCAAGGCAGGCCGATCGGCTGGGAGTGAGCAGACACAATCGCGCCGACCGCGGAAAGCGCGCCAGGATTCGCAGTAGCCAACTTGAGGAAGCTCTGATTCTTGACTTTCATGTCCCGGATCTCAAATCTCAAACCGAGTCGAAAGACGGAATGAGAAATACTCAAAACACGCCGCCCGGAACCGAATGGACAACCTGCGAACCGTCGCGGCCGCAGGTCAGGAATCCTAAGAGGTTTTCGTTTGGAACTTTTGCAGATCTGAGCACTCAACAAGCCTGTCGAGCGTTTTCAAGGTGAACACCTTGCCCCTCGTGGCAAGCAGCATCTTCTTCATGTCCTCCCGCCGGACGCCGAAACCACGCCCGGCAATGCAGGCAATAACTTGGAACTTCGGCTGGCCAGCAGCCGCACCGGCGAGGCTGAGCTGGCCAAGGTGCTGGATGCGCGTGACCTTGTCACGAGCCGTGCCGTCGTCCTCTGTGAGTTTGGCTTCGATGATGATCTGCGGGTTGAACTCATCGGGCACAATGAAATCCGGCGCTTGGTCGAATCCTGGAATCTGCTCGGCGCGCTTGGTCTTTCGATAACTGATTCTGGCCTTCGTGAGGACAGCCAGCGGGCATACCGATCAAAGCACAATGCACTCCGGTCGTAAAGTTGCGTGCGTGGGAGCGATGTGCTCAGCCGCTAGCACGTCAACTGCGTCAATGATGTGAACTCCATGCTCGCCTCTCTCTGCATAGATCTTCTCTTTGAGTTCGATCGAGAGGATAGTGTTCAGCGCCAGCACCGGAATGACGCGACGCCCCAGATTCACTTTCTTGCCGAACCAATCTTCGGCGATGGCCGGGATGCGGCTGAATTCCTCGGGATGTGATTCGAGGTCGAACCCGGTGTTCTTCGATTGGTAGAACGCGATGGGTCCGCCCCAACCGCGTCCCACAATGAGGAATCCGTCGGCGCCGTGATCCCCATTCGGGCTGAAATCGGCAGGCCACAAGCTGCCTCTCTCATGGCCCAGTAGCCGCGAACGATACTCACGGATGGCCTTCTCAGCCCCGATTCCCTCCGTTTCCCTGGGTGAGCCGACGCAAACGCCCCAGCCACCGATTAGTCTTTGAAGTGCCCGGAACGCGCGCTTCTCGAACTTGCTCGCCTCGGGATTCCCCTGCCGAATCACACGACTCAGGTCCGCCACTCTCAACGCCAGTTGTTTCTGCCCGGAACTGACGACCAACGCCTGACCGGAGTCATCGATCTGGAATGGATAAGTGAGTTCACGCTGTTGAAACGCCATTCTCGCCAGATCAACGTAACGCGGGAGATTCTTGAGTCGCTCGCCCAGTTCGAACACGTCGTCTGCCGGCCGTCCGTGCAGCGCCTCCTCGTCACCTTCACCAACGTCAACGTCGAAGTTGCTCGGGCCCGGCGCTAAGGTGAACTCGCTAGTGCCGCGCCCAGTGTCGATCGCTTCGACCTCCAATGCTCGCGCCTCGTCAATAAATGAAAGGTCGAGCAGGGACATCACAGCTTTTCGCTGAGTTTCTTGATGCGAACCGCCAGGCTGCCGGCGAACTGTTCGAGCGCCTCACTCACTTGCTTGTACGCAGGCTGAACCTGATTGAGTCCGTCTTGGTCCACGTCCGACAACCCTGTCCCCGCGCGCTGGACAGATTTCTTTGCGCGTTCCAGGTGAGCTGCGACAGTCGCGCCGGCCGCCTCAAGCTCCTCCAACGCCTCCTGCAAGCTCTCCCCGTTCTCGAGTGCTCGAATCGACCGCGGATCTCCAAGGCAGCTATTGAGATCAGGAATGTCTCGGATGCTGCTGATCAGTGGCGATTGCTTGGACTTGGGATTGCCGTACAGCCAAGTGATGAGCTTCTCGAAGCGGTCTTCGTCATACGTAGGTGCAAGGAGCGGATCGGGGTTCTCTTCGAGCCTGAGGTAGCTTTTCGTGTTGCTTCGACGGACCGCGTCACCCAAGTGCCAGAACGTGGTCTCGCGGTCAGCGCCGGTATTGGGAAGCGACAGGCCCAACGCATCGGCTCGCTCGAACAATCGTCGAGTTAGCAGTGTCAGGCGCAATGCGCTTGTGCTCGTATTGGTGAGTCGGCCGGCTTCGCGGAGTTTTGCTCCCGGATCGCGTTCCTTGCTCGCCCGCAAAACTCGCTCAACAAATGCCCCCTTCGCGGCTGTCGTCCAATCCTTCGTCTTAGAGAGATGCCTCAGACCGAGATAGGCTAGCAGTTGACGCTCATCCCCCTCGAATACGAGACACGGCACGCGGCTCAACTGGTGATCAGCAAAGGCACTCCTCTCTTCTGGGTCGTCGGAGTCCCTCATCGAACGCAGAGCCGCAAGGCGTCGGTTTCCCTCCACGACGACGAACTGGTTCTTGGCTTTGCGTGGCCGAACGATCAGGGGTTCGTACGGGATGTACCCGTTGGCGATGAAAGACGGGACGAGATCCCGAGCCTTCATTTCACCGCCCAGCAAGAACTCCTCGATACGGCCCTGAGATGCATCGCGTCCGAGCAGTTCCAGTGTCCGCGGATTCTCAGGGTCAAACTCAAGGCTATCGAGGTCGACGTGCTGAGGCTTCCCCTCAGGCGCCGCAACGGAGGACTGTTTTGGCTTCGCACTCATTTCGGCATCTGGTCGGATGTTACACTGCCAGAGTGGTCGAGTTCAATAGCGAGCGCCGGTTAGCTTGGTTCTGCGCAGGGATGGGGTTTGCCGTCGCCCGTGCGTGTGGGGCGGGTTGGGCTTGGAGATTGCCGAGCGGAGGGCTCGTTCAACGGCTTCAAGCCCTCCGAACCTGGAGATCCAGTCAGCCACCGCCTTGGTTCGCGCTGTAACCTTGAAAGAGCGCTTCCAGCCGAGCCGTAAATGCCAGACCGCAAGCCGAATCAAATGACCAGCGGTGATGCATCGGATGTCTCCCTCAGATGGCTCCAAGTTAGCTTCCCGGAGCTGTTCGATCTCCTCGGTCACCAATCGGGCTAGCGCATGTGCGTTTTCCGAGGACCAGCGCCGGCGCAATCGACCGTGCGAGCGACAAACAAAAACTGTGTCGATGATCGACGAGGCGGTCCCGTTGATGTGAATCGAGGCGCCCATCTCAGCAGGGCACGGAAGGGTAGCCAAGCAGACCAATCCTGCATCGAGGATAGCCACCGCGACCGGGAAGTATGCCTCGAGCCGGTTGTGGTGATACGTAAAAGCGAGCGGAGCGCCGGGCTTCAATGCCTTCGCCATTTTGCGAAAGACCCGCGACATTCCTTCCGTGAAGTGCTCCAACGTCCGCCCCATGCTGAAATTGCCCGTGAGTTCGTTGGCGTGGCGCGTGGTGAGGGCCGTAAACTCCGGGTGATTTGCCTTGATGAGCTTGCGCAGCCACACGTAGCAGAAGTCCATCAATTCCGCATACTGGACGTTCCGAAAGTAGGGCGGATCGGTCAGAATGGCGTCGAACTTCTGCCCGTCGAAATCCACTTCTGCGGCATCGGCACAGTCCAGATTGACTTGCTTCGTCTCGGCAGGGGCGATGCCGCATCGACGATCACCAATCCATTCGTCCGCAATCGTCACTAGAATCTTCCTGCTCCCTTGGTGACGGATCTCGAATGGCTGCTGACAGTACGCTTTCGCCTTCGCGAATTTCTCGATCACGTTGAGCCATCCGCCGCTGCCGACGGCGGTCTTCTTGCCGGCGACTCCCAGAAGATTCGATTCGCACTGAATCAGGCCGACCGGAAAGCCGTGAACTGAGAAAACGTCCAGCGACTTCAGGGCCATGGCGTCGTAGCGGCAGAGCATGTTTTGGTAGCGAACCAGGTCGGAGAGGTTCGTCGCCAGCGCGTCAGCAATGGGCGCGTCTTTTTGTCGGCGGACGTGGCCGCAACTCAGTTCCAGTCCCAGGAGTTGGCGCGCGTTGAACATCTCGCGGTAGTAGCGATACCCCCAACGATGCAGCCGATCAGTCTCGTCGCCCGGCGGGATTTCTTCCTGCGGAATGAACGTGGCCTCGGAGGAGCCGAGACGGGAGGCGGCCTCCTCATAGCGCTTCAAGTCCTCGGCCGATGGTCGTTTGAAATAGCGTCCTTGGTGGCGCTCGCGGCACCGCTCACAGTGATACTCGATGGCGAACATCCGGTGTTCTGGGGGGCCACTCGAAGGGATCGGATAGCCGTTTTCCGTGCCGCAACTCTGGCACTTGCAGCGGTTGCGGTGCGCCGTGAATTCGACGCTAAACTTCGTCTTGCACTGCGGACATGCCGGAGGGTCCTTGCGCGAGCGGCTCTCGTAAAGCTCGCCACATGCGCGGCACACGAAAACGTTTGTCGGATGCCTCACGTCTTCGGAAAGAAGGTAGTGCGGAAACAGGTCCACCGGTTTCCGGCACTTCTGGCACGAGAGCGACTTGACCCAGAGGAAATACTTCACATGGGCATCCTTAGCGCCGCACTCCAAACAGCGCGTCCGGTACAGATCTCCGATTTCCCTTTCCAGCGCGTTGCGAAGTGCGTGAGCCGCCTCCAAGTAACTCTCCACATCAATTTCGCCGATTTCCTGGCGCACAATCCACCACGCCATCGGGTTGATGTCGAAGCCGGTCACCGCGCATCCGACACGGTTGGCTTCGACCAGGGTCGTGCCCCCGCCCATGAACGGGTCGAGCACTCGAACGCCCCTGAGCGATTGCCCTTGGTAGAACTGTTCGCGCAGCGGCCCGTCCCGAAACTCAGAAAGAATTAACGCGCGAAACAAAGTGCCTGGCCGTCGGGCGAACCATTTATGGACCGCCATGACGGGACGGTAATTCTGCTGGATCTGTTTCTCTCGCAGCGCAAGCTCGGCCACAAACGGCACGTCAAAGTCACGCTCAATCATCCGCCGCGAGGTTGACACGACCGGCCGGGGAATCAACGGGCAATTTCACTCGTCCGTCCGCTCATCCAGCCCTATTCCTGCTCATGAACCTGGCAGGGGACGGATTCCACTTCGTCCCTGACTTCTTGGCCTGTTCGCAAGGAAGTCAGGGACGCGGTGGAACGTGCTCCCTACCGAGTTCAAGGGCGCTATGCGCGCACTTGTTCGGGGAAGTTTCTCCTTGAGCAAAGCGCCAAAGTGAGAGGGGAAGCAACTTTCGGATTCGAAGGGCAAAGTTTTTTTGCGGAACAGGGATTGGAGGTTGCCGTCTGATTTGTCTTGGGATTACAATGGCGAGAGCATGCGCGAAGCGAGGACGAAGAAGGCTGCGGCAAGATTCATCAGCAGCGACGATTTGCACCTCTTCAACGAGGGCACGCACTTTCACCTGTACGAGAAGTTGGGCGCGCACGTGACCGAGCGCGAGGGAGTGGCGGGCACTCATTTTGCCGTTTGGGCGCCCAACGCGGAACAAGTGTATGCCATCGGAGATTTTAATCACTGGGACAAGACCCGTCATCCCTTGCGCCCCAGGGGCAACTCCGGCATTTGGGAAGGATTCGTGCCGGGGGTTTATCACGGCGCGACCTACAAATACCACATCGTTTCGCACCATCGCGGCTACCGGGTCGATAAAGCAGATCCGGTTGGATTCTGCCAGCAGACGCCGCCCAATACTGCTTCGCTGGTGTGGGATTTGCACTACGACTGGGGCGATCGGGCCTGGATGCAAGATCGGAGCCGGCGCGCGAAATTGACCAGCCCGATTTCTATTTACGAAGTGCACCTGGGTTCGTGGATGCGCGTTCCCGAAGAACAGGACCGCCCTCTGACCTACCGGGAAATGGCGGTGAAACTGACGGAATACGTGGAACGATTGGGTTTCACTCATGTGGAATTGCTGCCCGTGACCGAGCATCCTTTCTACGGTTCCTGGGGGTATCAAACGACCGGCTACTTCGCGCCGACCAGCCGCTACGGGACGCCGCAAGACTTGATGTTCTTGATCGACTGCCTGCACCAGCGCGGCCTTGGGGTGATCCTCGACTGGGTTCCTTCGCACTTTCCCTGTGACGAGCACGGGCTCATCTACTTCGACGGCACGCACCTTTACGAGCACATGGATCTGCGGAAGGGGTTCCATCCCGACTGGAACAGCTACATTTTCAATTACGGGAGACACGAAGTCAGGAGCTTCCTGATCAGCAGCGCGTTTTTCTGGCTCGACAAGTATCACTTCGACGGCCTGCGCGTGGACGCCGTCGCGTCGATGTTGGACCTGGACTACTCCCGGCAGGAAGGGGAATGGATCCCGAATCACTACGGCGGCCGGGAAAACCTGGAAGCGATCGAGTTTTTGCGGCGGTTTAACTTGGAAGTGTACAAGCACTTCCCGGATGTGCAGACGCTCGCGGAAGAATCGACCGCTTGGCCGATGGTCTCGCGCCCGCTCTACGTCGGCGGCCTTGGCTTTGGCTTCAAGTGGGACATGGGCTGGATGCACGACACGCTGACCTATTTCACCAAGGATGCCATCTACAGAAAGTACCATCACAACGAACTCACCTTCCGCGGCATGTACGCGTTCAGCGAAAACTTCGTGCTGCCCCTGTCGCACGACGAGGTGGTGCATGGCAAGGGCTCGCTGCTGAACAAGATGCCCGGGGACGATTGGCAGAAGTTCGCCAATCTTCGGCTCCTCCTCGCTTGCATGTATGCGCAGCCGGGGAAGAAGCTCTTGTTCATGGGCGGCGAGTTTGGACAATGGCGCGAATGGAATCACGAGGCCAGTCTGGATTGGCACCTCACTGAGTTCGCGCCGCACCAAGGACTGCAGAAGCTCGTAAGCGATTTGAATCGGCTCTACCGCAACGAGCCGGCCCTCCACGAAACAGACGCCGATCACCACGGGTTCTCTTGGATCGACTGCCACAACGCCGAACAAAGCGCACTGAGCTGGCTGCGCTTCGGAGCTTCGAAGCACGACGCCATCGCGGCGGTCTTCAACTTCACTCCGGTGCCGCGCCTGAACTTCCGCGTCGGCGTTCCCAGGCGGGGTTTCTGGAAAGAGATCCTGAACTCCGACGCCAGGGAGTATGGGGGCAGTGGTCATGGAAACTTTGGCGGGGTCGAAGCGGCGCCGTTTTCCTGGCAAGGGCAGCCGCACGTGATTACCATCACCTTGCCGCCGCTGGGCGGCGTCTTGTTCAAACACGCGGAACCACGCGAGCCTGCATCGTTCACGAACGAACAGAGCGAAGGTTGTTCCAATTCGCTTTCAAGATGAGACGAATACCCCTCACCCCATCCCTCTCCCCATCCGATGGGGAGAGGGTGTCCGTAGGACGGGTGAGGGGCAATTGAAAACGCGCATTCACATCGTTTGCTCTCATCTTGAATGCAAATTCGAATTAGTCTGAAGCGCGGAGACTTGTCTCCACAGGCGACAGCGGCGACAGGTCACAGCACTCCAATGTTTCCGCGCCGATGAGATGACGCTCCGCACGGTTCGACCAAGGAAACAATGGAAAGATACGTTTGCATACACGGGCACTTTTATCAGCCCCCGCGGGAAAATCCGTGGCTTGAAGCTGTGGAACTGCAAGATTCGGCGGCGCCGTTCCACGATTGGAACGAGCGCGTGACGGCGGAGTGCTATGCGCCGAATGGCACGGCGCGCTTGCTGGACAGCGAGGGAAGGATCGAGAGCATCGTCAACAACTACGCCAAAATCAGTTTCAACTTCGGTCCGACGCTCTTGTCCTGGATGAAGGAAGGGGCGGCGGACATTTACGAGGCCATTCTCCAGGCCGACCAACTCAGCCGCGAACGATTCTCCGGCCACGGCTCGGCGCTCGCCCAATGTTACAACCACATGATCATGCCCCTGGCCCACCCGCGCGACAAACGCACGCAGGTGCTCTGGGGTCTGCGCGATTTCGAACACCGCTTTGGCCGCAAACCGGAGGGCATGTGGCTGCCGGAAACCGCCGCCGACGATGATTCACTCGACGCGCTCGCTGAGTACGGGATCCAATTCACGATTCTGTCCCCGTTCCAGGCCCGCAGCGTCCGGCCGGTCGGCGGCGCTCAATGGCAGGACGTGAGCGGCGGGCACGTGGACCCTTCGCGCCCCTACTGGGTCGGGCTGCCTTCCGGCCGCCGCATCGCGGTGTTCTTTTACGATGCTCCCGTTTCCCGGGCCGTGGCGTTCGAGCGGCTGTTGTCCGACGGGGAGAACTTCGCCTATCGGCTCATGGACGGCTACGACGAGAGCCGCGCTTGGGATCAGCTCATGCACATCGCCACCGATGGGGAGTCCTACGGGCACCATCATCGGCACGGCGAGATGGCTCTGGCTTACGCGATCAACTTCATCACGAAGAACAAACTGGCCCGGTTGACCAATTATGGCGAGTTCCTCGAACGTCACCCGCCCGCCTGGGAGGCGCAGATTCACCAACGCAGCTCCTGGAGCTGCGCGCACGGGGTGGAACGGTGGAACAGTCATTGCGGCTGCCATTCGGGCGGAAAGCGCGGCTGGCAGCAACAATGGCGCTTCCCGCTCCGCCGAGCGCTGGATTGGTTGCGGGACCATTTGGCTCCCAAATACGAGTCCAAAGCGCAGGAGTTCTTGAAGGATCCTTGGCGAGCCCGAGACGAATATATCGCCGTCGTTCTGGACCGTTCGCCGGAAAACATCGCGGGCTTCCTCGAACGACACGGCCGCCGGCCATTCACCGAAGCCGATCAAATTACGACGTTGCGCCTGCTGGAGATGCAGCGCAATGGCATGCTCATGTACACCAGTTGCGGCTGGTTCTTCGATGAGATCTCGGGGCTCGAGACCGTCCAGATCATCCAGTATGCCGCGCGCGCCATCCAACTGGCGAAGGATTTGCTCGGAGACGACTTCGAGCCGGGGTTCCTGGAGATTCTCGCCCAAGCCAAGAGCAATATCCGGGAACATCGAAATGGCCGCCACATTTATGAGAAGTTCGTCAAGCCGGCCATCGTGGACCGCGAGAAAGTCGGCGCCCACTACGCCGTCAGTTCGCTCTTCGAGTCGTATCCCGAACGGGCGCGGATTTATTCCTTCACCGTCGAACAGGAGGACCGCCAACTCTTCAGCGCCGGCAACGCGCGCTTGGCCATGGGACGGATCAAGGTGACGTTTGAAACGACCCGCAACTCGGATCGAATCACCTACGGCGTGCTGCATTTCGGGGATCACAACCTCAACTGTGGAGTCCGCTATTACCAGGGGCCGGAAGCTTATGTCGAGCTTGTGCGGGAGATGAAAGCGGCCTTCGATCGCGCCGATTTCCCCCAAATTATCCGCCTCATGGACCGCAATTTTGGCGAATCGAACTATTCGCTCAAATCGCTTTTCCGCGACGAACAACGCAAGGTCCTCACGCAGGTTCTCGCTTCGACTCGGATCGATATCCAGAACACTTTCCGGCTGATCACGGATCGATACATCCCGTTGATGCGATTTCTGGCCGACTTGCACGCACCGGCGCCCAAGGCGTTGCTCGTCGCCGCCGAAGAGGTGCTCAACAACGAACTCCGCAACCAGTTCGAAAGCGATGGTATGGACCTCGAACGTGTGCGAAGTCTGCTGGCAGAGTCCGAGAAAAGCGAGGTGCCGCTGGATGCTGAAACACTGGCTTACGCCCTGAAAGGCCATCTGGACCGGTTGAGCGTGCAGCTCCAGAAGGCTCCCGAAGGGACGGCTTTGCTGGCACGCCTAGCTGCGGTGGCGGAGTTAGTGCTCAACTTGCCCTTTGAGGTCAATCTGTGGAAGACGCAAAACATCTACCACACCCTGCTCAGGACGGTGTATCGCGACATGAGGTCGAAGGCGAATCAAGGCATCGAATCTGCCAGGGGCTGGACGCTGCAATTCGAGGCGCTCGGCGAGCACCTCGGCTTTCGCCTAAACCACGGCCGAGCCTGAAAACCTCTCCCTGCGGAGTCGGTCAAACCCTCAGGGCTGTACAACCGCGCTTTGGATGCGATGGGAGCTAATTGCTCGGTACGTTGCCTGCCAGTACTCGTCGGTGCATCCACAAGTTGTGATGGAGAAGAGCGGTGTTCACCTCCCTTCAGCTTGAAAACGTCAGGACGGCGTTGGCAATCCTGTGCTCTCGCGTACGCGGGCGACGGTCCTCCCTCTCCCAGCGGGAGAGGGCCGGGGTGAGGGGAATCGTCAGCAAGTCGCATCGACTCTGGTTTGTACGACCTTTTCACCCTCGCGCTGACCCTCTCCCTCAAGGGAGAGCGGATCGTTCCTCACACGTTGGAGCTGAAGCCCGTGCTCCAAGTGGACCCGACAACGCACGGGTTCCTGGAACTCGGCAGCTACGTTGCAACTTGTTGATCCAACAGTGGTTAAGCCATGTTCCGACCGGTCTTGAATCCTTTTTGCGGCGTTTCCGAGCCCCCAATCCCCGGAATTTGCGATTTCGCCATTGACCCGTGTTCCTAAGTCTCCTAGAAAATCTTCCCCATCAAATCCAAGTCACGGGACTGCCAAACATCGACTCAACCCTCAAGTATTATGCCGGCTCGACTTCGCTGCGCAGTCATAGGGACAGGGGCCGCAGGGCTGGAACATCTGAGAAGCCTCGCGAGTTGCCACCACGCCGCCGTCGTTGCGATCGCGGAAATCGATCCTAAACGGAGCAAAGAAGCGGTGGACCTGCTGAAGATCCATCGGAGCTACACCGACTACCGGGAGCTGCTCGAGCAGCCGGACATCGACGCGGTGACGATTGCGTTGCCCAATCATTTGCACGCCCGTGTGGCGGTCGAGGCGCTCCAAGCGCGCAAACACGTGTTTCTGGAAACACCGATGGCGACTCATGCCAAAGCTGCCGCAAAAATCTTTGAAACAGCCAAGAAGATGCGCTGCGTGCTGATGGTGGGGCAGGGCTTTCGATTCAACCGCCATACGCAGGCCGCGAAAGAGATTCTCGATCGGGGGCTGATCGGCGAGGTCTATCATGCGCGTTGCTTCTTCCTTCGGCGTTCCGCGATTCCGCGCCTCGGTTCCTGGTCCACGCAAAAAGAATTCGCGGCTGGAGGTTGTGTCTGCGATTTGGGCGTGCAGATGCTCGATGCAGGCCTGCATCTGCTGGGCGATTTTGACGTCAAATCGGTCTCGGGCCAGGTCTATTCGAAGCTCGGTCCGCGCGCCTCGGGTAACGGCGAACGGGGTAAGAGCGCCGTCAATTCCGCCCCGGTTTTCGACGTGGAAGACTACGGCGCGGCTTTGGTCAAACTGCGCACTGGCAGAACCGTCATTCTCGAAGCGAGCTGGGCCGCTTTCCACGCGCCGTCCTCCCGCGAATATGGCGTCGATCTTTTCGGGACGACCGGCGGCCTTTCGCTCTACCCGGCGCGGCTCTTTCGCGAGGGAGCGCAAGGCTATGAAGTCATCGAATTGGCGCCGCAAAAGCTGGCTCACTCGGAGGACGCGCTGCATCATTTCGTCAGTTGCGTGGTCCAAGGAAAGAAGCCGTTGATCCCTCTGGAAGAATCCCTCAAAGTCCAGCAGATCATCGACGCGATTTATGCGTCCGCCGCTTCCGGCAAAGAGTTTTTCTTGAAGTAAACCTTTGACTGAAATCCGATGCCAACCCATAAGAAACTCCCCTCTCCCTGCCCTCTCCCCATCCGATGGGGAGAGGGTGTCCGTAGGATGGGTGAGGGGCAATAGAAGGAACACTTTCACATCGATTAGTCTGATTCTGACTGCAAATTCGAATTCGCAGGCTCTCGACCTCGGAACTGTGAACGATTATCCGTTTCCACCAGCCTGGGTCCTTGACGCGTTGCGCAGCGGGCTCGTCATCCCGGCGCATCCGCTTGCCTTGAATGATGCGCGCAGGTTCGACGAACGGCGTCAGCGCGCGCTGACACGTTATTACCACGCCGCAGGCGCGCAGGGAGTCGCGGTCGGTGTCCACACGACTCAATTTGAAATTCGGCTGCCGCAGCACGGCTTATTCAAACCCGTGCTGGAATTGGCGGTGGAAACCCTCGAGGCCTGTGACGCGGGCGCACGCCGGAAAACCGTGCGAATCTCCGGCATCTGCGGACCCACCGAGCAAGCGGTGGCCGAAGCTCGCTTTGCGCGCGAGGCAGGCTACCATGTCGGGCTGTTGTCCCTGGGGGCGCTCCGGGACGCGGACGACGCCAAACTGATCGCCCATTGCCAAGCGGTGGCTCAGGAAATGCCGCTCATGGGTTTCTACCTTCAACCCGCGGCCGGAGGGCGCCTGCTCTCGATTGATTTCTGGCGCCGCTTTGTCGCTATTCCCAACGCCGTAGCCATAAAAATCGCGCCGTTCAACCGTTATCAGACCTTGGACGTCATCCGCGCCGTGGCTGAAACCGGTCGCGCCGGGGAGATCGCTCTCTACACCGGGAACGACGATAGCATCGTGCTCGACCTGCTGACTGATTACGTCATCGAGGTGGGCGGGAAAAAGGTCCGCCTTGGCATGGCGGGAGGGTTGCTCGGACACTGGGCCTGTTGGACGCGAAAGGCTGCGGAATTGTTGGAACGTTGCCGACAATGGCGACGGTCCGCAACGATCCCGTCCGACGCGCTGACGCTCGCCGCGCAAGTGACCGATGCGAATGCGGCCTTCTTCGACGCCGCGCATCATTTTCGCGGGTGCATCGCGGGAATTCACGAAGTGTTGCGGCGCCAGGGTCTGTTTTCGAATGTTCTGTGTCTGAATCCGCACGAGACCCTCTCGCCCGGCCAGGCGGACGAAATCGAACGCGTTTACCGGTCGTATCCAGAGCTCAACGATGACGAGTTTGTCCGAGCCCACCTCGACGAGTGGCTTTCTTGAGCGGACGCACTGCGAGAAGCCAGGGCTGCCTCAAGCTCTTCCTCCTTTCCCCGCGAGAAATGAGTGGGGAGAGGACTGAGGAGAGGGGAAGCAATAAAAACGCGCCTCCTCTCCCCAGCCCTCTCCTCCATCCGATGGAGGAGAGGGAGGATCCGAGGAGGTTGATGCACCCCTGCCTGAAGCCGCGCGCCACGGTTGCTCTTGACGAACGATGCCAGCACCGCGCGGATAGCGGGAACTGCGCTTTTGATTGCGAAAGCCACTGTCGGCCCCTAATTTCCCGGCGTGAAACTCTCGGTGAAGAGTGACTACGCCGCCAGAGCCGTCTTGGGGTTGGCCAAACGCTTCGAACAAACTGTTACCGTCCGAGCGGAGGACCTGGCCGCCAGTCAAGGGATCCCCGTCAATTACCTCGTGCAAATCCTCATTGAGTTGAAATCAAAGCAAATCGTCAAAAGCCAGCGGGGCAAAGACGGGGGATACTTGCTGGCGCGGTCTCCGGCTGAAATCACGCTCGGAGACGTTCTCCGCGCGGTTCACGGGGAAATCTTCGACACGCCGGCGCTGAGTGATCCGCAATGCGCGCCCGAACTCCGAGAGGCTTGGAAGCGGCTGAAGAAGGCATTCGAAGGGTCTGCGGACGCGGTCACATTCCAACAACTCGTCGAAGCCGGCGAAGGCAAGGAGAAGATGTACTACATCTAGCCGTAACGCCGACACTCCTGTCGGCAATCGGCGGGGCAATCTTTCACCGTCGAACCGCGAGCTTCAATTCTCCCTCTCCCAGCGGGAGAGGGCCGGGGTGAGGGAGAATCGTTGGCACATCCCAACGTTTCTATTCCGTCCGGCGCTTCACCCTCACCCTGTCCCTCTCCCTCGAGGGAGAGGGAACCACGGTCACCGCGTTCAGCCGATCCGTGATCAGCGGCCCTTGCGGCGCAGGGCTGACGGGGCGGCTATTTGAGCATCTGCCTGAGTTTTCCCACGTCACGGGTCGGCGGCTGGCAGGCTTGGCCGGTGCACAGATAAACCGCGGGTTTTCCTTCATGGAGCGGAAGCGTTTTGGCAAACGCCTCGACGGGACCGAGCGTGCTCAACACGACCTTCGTGGGCTGATAGACCGAGTGCGCGGCTCGAAGGAGTTCGCGCGTGAGCGCGTCCGAATGATCCCCGGCGATGACCACTCGTTTCGGTTCTTCGAGCCAAAAATCGAGACCGAGCAGCAGATGGGGGACAACCTGCGGGAACTGCTGCAGTCGGGCGGCCAGGAGACGCAAAGTCTTTTCCGCCGCTTGCTTGAATTCCGCCCGGTCCGTGATGGCCGCCAACTTCAGCAAAGCCAGCACCGCCACGGAATTCCCCGAGGGTTCGGCGCCGTCGTAGTCTTCTTTGATTCGGACGATCAGATCTTTGGAACCGGCGCCGCTTTGCCAAAACCCCCCTTGGCCGTTGTCGTAGAACTTCGCCAGCATCGCCTCGGCCAGGGCCAGGGCGAATTCGAGATGTTTTGGCTGGAGCGTCGCCTCGTAAAGATCGACGACGCCGGCCAGGAGGTTGGCGTAAGCGTCGAGGAGTTGAACGGAGTCTCGCTCGCCTTCACGCCATCGATGGTAGAGCGTTCGTGTCCGCGCGTCCCAAAGTTTGGCTTGCAGAAACGCGAGGTTTTTTTCCGCCGCGCTCCGGTAGTCCTCATCGGCTAAAACCGCGTAGGCGCGCCCCATCGCGCCGAGCATCATTCCGTTCCACGAGGCCAGAATCTTGTCATCGAGATGCGGCCGGACGCGCTTGGCCCGCGCCTCGAACATTTTCTTTTTTGCAGACGCCCAAAGTGGTTGATCCGTTGGCGCCAGATTCGGTTCCACGATGCTCAGGACATTCTGATTCGGCAGCGGATCCGGATCGCTGTGATCGACGAAGTTTCCTTGTTCGGTAATCCCAAAATGACGTACCGCCACGCCGAATTCGTCGGGAGTCAACAATGCGGCAAGCTCTTGCCGCGACCAACAGTAGAACTTGCCTTCCTTTCCTTCGCTGTCGGCATCCTCGGCAGAATAGAAGCCGCCTTCTGGGTGGGTCATGTCTCGCAGGACATAGCGGATGATGCCGCGGGCGGTGTCTGCAAAGCGGACTTCGCCGCTCGCCAGGAATGCGTCGAGGTAAAGGTTAATCAACTGGGCATTGTCGTAGAGCATTTTCTCGAAATGCGGAACCAGCCACTGGGCATCGACCGAATACCGCGCAAAGCCGCCGCCGAGCTGGTCGTACATTCCGCCGGAGGCCATGCGCTCGCAGGTGTGCAGCACCATGCGAAGGGCCTCTGGGTCTCCAAAGCGGATCGCGTATCGCAGAAGAAAGGCCGGCTGGCTCGGACGCGGAAACTTCGGCGCGTCCCCAAATCCGCCGTAGCGCGGATCGTATTCGTCTTTGAACCGCCGCGCGGCATTTTGCAGAACCGCCGGGGTCAGCAGCAGCCCCTCGGCAGATTCCTGCTCAGTCACATTCGCGAGGTGCTCGTGAAGCTTGGCCGCGGAATTTGTAACGTCACCATGACGGGTCTGCCAGAGTTGTTGAATCTGCTCGAGCACCTGGAGGAAACTTGGCCGGCCAAATTTGGCCTCGGGCGGGTAATAAGTTCCTCCGTAAAAGGGTTTGAGATCCGGCATGAGAAACAGGTTTAAGGGCCATCCGCCTTTCTCACCCATGGCCTGCACGGCGGTCATGTAGATTTTATCCACGTCCGGGCGTTCCTCACGATCGACCTTGATGCTGACGAAGTGTTGGTTGAGATAATCCGCCACCTTCTCGTCCTCGAACGATTCCCGTTCCATGACATGGCACCAATGGCAGGTGGAGTAGCCGATGCTCAGGAAAATCGGTTTGTTTCCGGCCCGCGCCTTGGCGAAGGCTTCCTCACCCCAAGGATGCCAATCGACCGGGTTGTGCTGATGTTGGAGCAGGTACGGAGATTTTTCCCGCGCCAGACGATTCGTATGAGCCCGTGCAGCGGTGTTGGTGGACATAAGGGATTTGGAATTGGATTCGGAGCGATGCGGAAGCGGCCGGCAGGAAAGAGCGTCAACGCCAACCAGCGTGGCGAGCAAGGCCGTTGTGATCGCTCTGGATTTCGGATCAACCGACACGAACTACGATAGCTGCTCAACCGAGGGGAGCAAGCGGCAAAGAGCTTGGCCCGGCACAGCCGTAACCGAATCGATGAACATCGAACATTGGACTTTGAACTTCCAACTTCGAACAAGGATAGGCTCGTTCGAAGTTTGGGGTTCGAGGTTGGACGTTCGATGTTCATAGGTCGGCCAAAACTTCTTCGCAGCTTGCCAGCGGTTTCAACCGCTCAGAGGAGCTGCAGCTACGCCATGTGTCGCAGAAACTTGCGCGCCTGTTCCAATTGCTGGCTCGTGCCCAGAAGCAATACTTCGTCGCCCGGCATCAATTCTTCATCAGGTCCCGGATTGATAAGGACAGTGCCCTGCCGGTCAATGCCAACGATGCTGGCGCCGGTTTTTGTGCGGAGCCCCAATTCGCGGATCAGCTTGCCGGCGCCGTGACTTCCGGCGGAAACGGTCAGGATTTCGATTTGAGCCTGTTTCAGAAGCCCGGCGAGCAGGCTGGGTTCCGCCGCGTGTCGCGGAGGTGGCGGGCCCGAAAACGTTTCGTGCAGAGCCGCCTGGGCCCTGGAATAAATTCGAACAAACGTCCGCCACAATAGGGCCGCGGTGCATGCGATGATGAGAATCAAGAGAAGCGAAGGCCTGCCGGAAGGAAGCAACGTTGAACTCATCAGCAGCAGAAACAAGCCTAGTCCGATCACTCCCGCCGCCAAGACAGTGTTCGCGATGATCGCCTGAATGCCCGTGGCTCGAGGCTCGTTTTCCAGACGCTTGGCCGCCACTTCGCCAAGCAACATTCCGAGCGCTTCGAGCTTTCGGTAGGTGGCGATGAGCAACGGGAGGGAAAGCAACATGGCCAGGACCCACAGCGCCGCTCGCAATCCCTCCGCCCCGCCTGGCAACCGCGGCAGCCAGGAGGGAGGCCTCCGGCCCAGGAAACTCGCGGCAATGAAAATGGCCGCCACGAGCGCAGCGTTCAGCGCCATCTGCCAGCCTCATTTCCGGATCAACCGAACCGCCAGGCTGCGGTGTCGGCCTTCCCGCCACTGGCTGATCCAGCGGGTGTAAATCGTCAAGTAATTCACCAGCCGCTCGGGCGCCAGCCGATCGAACCAACCGACCAGCCGCTCCGAATTCTTGATTAAATAGGGCGTCGTCAACGTCGTCGCCGCCGAAACCGTCACCACGATGGGATAAAGAAAGGCGCTCGTCACTCCGAGGCTCAAGCCCAAGGCTGCGATGATGAAAGAGAACTCGCCGATTTGTGCCAGTCCCATTCCGACGCGTAGCGCCGTGTGACTGTCCTGCCCGCCCACGAAGGCCCCAAAGGCGCATGTGGAGATTTTCCCGAGGATGACGGCCAGCGTGATCACGAGCACAGGGACCCAATGAGCGGCGAGCAGCTTCGGATCGATCAGCAGTCCGATGGCGACGAAGAAAATGGCGCTGAACATATCACGGACGGGCTCCGTGAGAATTTCAATGCGGCCAATCTCGCGCGCTTCGGCGATCACCGCGCCAATGATAAAGGCACCCAAGGCCACGCTGTAGCCGAGTTTCACGGCGAGCAGAGAAAAGCCAAAACAAAGACCCAAGACCGTGACGAGGAGCATTTCGTTGCTCTTGAATCCGGCGACATAGCCGATGAGGCGCGGCACCGCCAGCAGGCCTGCCACCAGGGCTGCCACAAGGAAAATCGCCAGCTTGCCGATCGTCACACCCAGTTCGCCCACGCTCAATTCGCCGGTCATCGCGATGCCAGAGAGCAAGGCGATCATAACGATCGCCAGAATGTCTTCGATGATGAGGATGCCGAAGATGAGTTCGGCGAACCGCTCTTTAGTCTTGCCCAGTTCGGCGAGCACTTTCACGATGATCGTGGTGGATGAGATCGAGAGCATGGCGCCCAGGAAGATGCTGTCCATCGTGCTCCAGCCGAACAACCGGCCAATTTCATACCCGACCCAGACCATGAGCAGGATTTCGAGGAAAGCCGCGAGAAATGCCGTCCCGCCGACCTGCTGCAGTTTGCGCAAATTGAACTCGAGGCCGAGCGAGAACATCAATAGAACCACCCCCAATTCGGAGAGCGTCTTGATGGTCTCCTCGTCATGGATGAGCGGAAACGGCGGCGTGTGGGGTCCGATGATCACGCCGGCCAAGATATAACCGAGCACCACCGGTTGCTTCAAACGGTGGAAAATGATGGTCACCACTGCGGCGACGATCATCACCACCGCCAGGTCTTGCAGGAAAGCTATCGCGTGCATCCGGGCGCGCCGCACGGAGGCGCCAACGCTCCGCGATTAAGTCGGCACGCATGATCACCGTAAAGGTTCCTCTCCGCTGAGTCAAAATCCGGCTTTATGTCCGTGCCGCCATTCGTCATTCTTTCTCGCCACGCACCGAACCATGCTCCTACCGTTACCGAGCGCCGCCTGTGATTTCCTGCAACACTACGCCTACGACGCTCAGCTTCGATGGTCGCCGGACGACTTTCTTGCCCAGCAAAAATTTGTGGCTCGTCAAACGGAGGCCAAACGTTGGGCCGATTGGTCAACCTCAAGCGCGGCCTTGCAGCTTTTGCAGGGTGGCCAGTGGCCGGCGGCAATCGGCGTGGGCGGGCCTTGTGAGACGATACTGCTGGCAGGGCCCATGGCCGAACTCTGGGCTGCGGAGGATCTCTTATGTTGCGCGGTCGAACAACTCCAACCCGTCGGGCAGGTCGTGGGGATCATTCCTTGCCTTCGAGATAACTCGCCGGAAAGCCAAATGTTCATGAAGCTCACTGGAGCCACACTCTGGGCCTATCAGACTGCGGAAGAACTGCTGGAAATCATTGGAGAGGCTGGGCTGACGGTAAGTTCGGAGCCGAGCGGTTTCGTGGCCGTGCCCAGGTTCAACGAAGCGGTTCAAAAAGACGAATTGCGCTTCAAAGGTTTTCATGAAGTCTTCCTCCGGCTTGAGGCCGAAGGCTACGACCCCATGGAAGTTGGGTGGGGCGAATTGCGCTTCGTCGCCGAATGTCCGAATGGTTCGTAGCGCCGGCAGATTGCAAGGTCTCTTGATCTTGTGGTTCGAGAGGCAGGAAGGCCTCGGAACCTGCCGACAGGAGTGTCGGCGTTACGCGGCCGCCGACAACAGCAATTCTCATTTTGAAGACAGGCACGACCTGCGACCCGCTTGTAGTCCCGGCTTTAGCCGGTTTTCTCGCGCTCGCCGGCTAAAGCCGGGACTACATACGGGTCATAATGAGAATTGCTGCGCCGACAAAATGAATCGTTGACACTCTGCGGCGGTTTTGGTGTCATTTGGCCCCTTTAAAAACGGGAATTTATGTACGCAGTTTTGGAAACAGGCAGCAAACAATACCGGGTCGCTCCCGGCGACACGCTGGAAATCGAACGCTTGGACGTGCCCGCTGGCCAATCGCACACATTTGACCGCGTCCTGCTCGTGAACAACGAGGGCAAAGTCGCTGTCGGTTCGCCGACCGTTGCTCAGGCAACCGTCGTCGCCGATGTCGTGGAACACATTCGGGGCCCGAAGAAAGTCGCGTTTAAGATGAGGCGGCGTGAGGGTTACCACCGCAAAGTGGGGCATCGCCAGGAGTTAACCGTCGTCAAGATCAAAGAAATCAAAACCTAGAGGTTGCAGTTATGGCACACAAGAAAGGTCAAGGCAGCGTTCGAAACGGCCGGGACAGCGTCAGCAAGCGATTGGGGGTAAAGCGATTTGGCGGGGAGTTCGTGACCGCCGGAAGCATTCTCGTTCGGCAGCGCGGGACAAAACTTGCGGCCGGCAAGAACGTCGGAACGGGACGCGATTGGACTTTGTTCGCCCTGGTGGATGGCCGCGTTTCCTTCGACAAGGAAAGGCGCCGCGTGCATGTGATGCCGGAGCCGGTTCCGGCAAGTAATTAGGCGGAGTTTTTCCAAGGCATGGCGAGGTGACGCACCTCGCCTTTTTGTTTGGCAGAGACGGAATCCGAATGTTCGTTGACGAGGTAAAAGTATTCGCAAGAGCCGGTCATGGGGGCAAGGGCTGTGTGGCGTTCCACAGAGAAGCTTACGTTGCTAAAGGCGGGCCGAGCGGAGGGAACGGCGGCTGCGGCGCCCAAGTTATCCTCCAAGCCGATCATGACCTCAACAATTTGGTGGCGCAGTATTATTCCCCCCGCCTGATTGCGGAAGACGGCAAACCTGGCCTCGGCAAAGGCATGGACGGACGCGCGGGCAAGGACCTGATCGTGAAAGTTCCTTGCGGCACCTTGGTGTGGCGATTGCCGGCGTCCGCCGCCTCGCCGTCCAATGACCAAAAATCGGCGGAAGCGGAAGAGAACCCCGTCCGGTCGCCCCTCAAGCTTTCGACCGGCCAGCGTCCAGTCCTGCGGCGATTGGGAAGCGCAGCCGCAGTCGAGATCGACCTCGCCCAAGAGTCTGGTGCTGCCCGACAAACATCGCCTCGGGACGAAGGCGAACAAATTGCTGATTTAGTCGAACACGGGTCGCAGTTCGTGTTGTGTCGCGGTGGTCGTGGAGGACTGGGCAATCGCAATTTCGCGACGGCGCGGAGGCAAACGCCGCGTTTCGCGCAACCTGGCGAACCCGGTGAAGAAGGATCGTTCCGGCTCGAGCTTCGCCTGATTGCGGATGTCGGCTTGGTGGGTTACCCAAACGCCGGCAAGTCCACGTTGCTTTCGGCGATTTCGCACGCGAAGCCAAAGATTGCGCCCTATCCATTCACGACACTCCACCCGCAAATCGGCATCGTGGAATATCCCGATTTCCACCGGCTCACCGTTTGCGACGTGCCGGGCTTGATCGAAGGCGCCCACCGGAATGTAGGGCTGGGTCATGGTTTTCTCCGACACATCCAGCGATGCAAGATTTTGGTCCTGTTGCTGGACATGGCCGGGACGGATGGCCGTTGGCCTTGGGAGGATTGTGCCCAACTGATCCGAGAGCTAGGATTGTACGATCCCAGATTGGTGAATAAACCTCGCTTGATCGTCGCCAACAAGATGGACGAACCCGCAGCAGAGCGGAATTTGAAGAAATTCAAACAAAAAATCCGCAAGACTCCCGTGCTGCCGATCTCTGCGGCTTTCGGCGAGGGCATCGCAAGATTCCTCCAGACGATCCGGGAGGCTGCGGCGGCGACCGGCGGTGAGCGGTGAGGGTTGATGACGCCGAGGCGCATGCCGACAGCAATTCTGCCCATGAACCCACCCCCCTTACCCCTCCCAGGAGGTAGCCGCGTTGCGCGTCACTATTCTCCGTTCCCCTCCTGGGAGGGGTAGGGGTGGGTTCAGGGGCGCTCTGCGCGCAGTTGTTCGGGGAGTTCTCAAATTGACCTCTACGGAGTCCCGGCTTTAGTCAGCGCGCAAAAACCGGCTATAGCCGGGACTACAAACGAGGCAGCAGTGGCGCCCGCTGCCATCGTGAGCATGGCTGGCTCGCCGAGAGCCGGGCACGCCGAGAGCCGGGCTTTGACACTGAGCCTCCATTTTGGCAGAGTGCCAATATGCGGCGACTGATCTGGAACCTAATTCTCGGCGCGGCCACCTCAACTGGCTGGGCTAGCGTGCCGGTGCCGGATTTTCATCTGACCGACACAAATCCGAACTCCGAACGCAACAGCGTTCGGGTCTCACCGCGCGACTATTTGCTCCAAGTCTCGGGATACTACTTCGGGGCCGCGGGCTGACACTATTGCAGTGACCAGTTTGGCCACCTCCAATATCTCCTGTTCGAACTCAAAACGGCGAAGCCCGATCTGAATATTGAAATCCTCGGCGTCAACCGGGAGGACCAGGCGTTCTTTAACGAAGAGATTACCGAAGGGCGCAATGTTCCTTGGCTGCAGGATACGGCGCAAGACGCGGTGTGGAACCAATGGGAGGTCCAATACAGGGATGTGCGGATCCTGGATGCGCAGAACCGGCTCTTTGCCACTTTCAATTTGACCGAACACAATTTGGCTTTCCCGGAGGAGCGTGACGCTCTGAAAAAGCTGTTCCTCGCCGCCGCTCAAATTGTGGATGCGGACGCCGACCAACTCCCCGACGAATGGGAACAACGCCACTTCAGGCACACCCAAGCCAACGCCGCGGAGGATTCCGACGGCGACGGGCGCGACAATTTCACCGAGTTCGCTTTCGGGAGTGATCCGCAAAGCGTTTTAGTCATTCCGTCCGTGCGCACGAGTCTGATTTCAGTGGGGAACCAGCCCTTTTTCTCCGTAACGTTCCGCCGACACGCGGGGTCATTCCTCGACTATGTCGTTGAAACATCGAGCGATTTGCAGCATTGGACGGCGAGTGCGTCGGAAGTGGCGGCCAAAGGGCCTCCGCGAAACCTCTACGATGGCACCGGGACTTCCGAAGCCACCTATAACCTCGTGAAAGGTGTCAGTGACCAGCCGCATAAGTTTGTGCGGGTGCGCGTGGTCCCTCGACCGCGGCAGTAAGTCTCCAAGCCACGAATCAGTCCAGACCTCCCAGAGCAAGTCTGAAAATCACCTTCTGGGCAATCGGTCAGTCTTGCCCGGCCATAGCGAGCCAACATCGTAGCGCAGATTTTCAAGCAGGGGTATCGCAGCAAAACAGTCTCCTGTCGGCGACGGGAGAAAGAAGTAACTGGCAAGTTACTTGGAAGAATTGCATTCTGCGGACGCCTCGATTTGCCAAGCACTCCCTCAGTCTGGAAGTCCAGCCGAGTGCAACTCGGCGATACCGCAGATTGAAAATCTGCGCTACGCCGGGCAAGACTGAGGCCTTGCCCTATTGGGTGGAACAGGTCGGTGGCCTGTTCCAGCCATCCTTCAGACACGCTCTTAGTGATTTGCACCTCCGACCCGCGCGGCTAGACTCCACGCGTGATACGGAACATTATCTTCGATTGGTCGGGAACGCTGGTCGATGATTTGCCGGCCGTTTGGAAGGCGACTAATCATGTGTTGCGCTCCGCCGGTCTGGAGGAATGGACGCTGGATCGCTTTCGGGCCGAATTCTCGCTGCCGTTCACCGGATTTTACGAACGCTTCACACCGCATATTCCCATGGGGCAGCTCGAAGAATGGTTCCACGCGCGCTTCCGGCAAGTGCAGGATTCCGTGAAGGAAATCCCGCACGCGCGCGAGTTCTTGAAACTTTGCCAGCATCGAAAAATTCCGACCTTATTGCTGAGCACGATTCACCGCGACCATTTCGCGGTTCAATCGGCCAGCACCGGCTTCGGCCAATACTTGGGCCGGCGCTATGTGGAAGTGTGGGACAAACGCGCTCGCATCAAGGAAATCCTGGCGGAGAACGGCTTGGAGCCACGCGAGACGCTGTTCGTCGGGGATATGCAGCATGACATCGAGACCGCCAAGCACGGCGGCATTTTTTCCTGTGCCGTTCTGACAGGATACACGCACGCCGATCGACTCCGCGCCAGCGAACCGGACTTGATAGTGGAACACCTCGGCGAACTCGGTGAAGTGCTGGAGCGAAACGGTTGGGAATTTAAGATCGGGGCCTCCCTCGAGTGCGCCCACCAAGAGCGAGCGGCCGGTTCGTCCTCGTGCTCGTCGTCGTCCTCGTCCCCGTCCTCGGAAATGAAGTCACCTTCGGAGACGATCGCGACGACGAGAACGAAGTCCACAACCAATTCGCCAGAAAGGCGCTCCAACGAAGGACTATGCCAAGAGCTGCCGATCGCCACGGTGGGAGCACTCATTTTCAATCCAGCCGGCCAAGTTCTCATGATTCGCACACATAAATGGTCGAATCTGTGGGGCATTCCGGGCGGCAAAATCAAGTTTGGGGAAAGCGCCGAGGACGCCTTGCGCCGCGAGGTCAAAGAGGAAACGAATTTGGAGGCGACTGATATTCGGCAGGTCCTGGTTCAGGAGTGCATTCATTCGGAGGAATTCTTTCGGGACGCTCATTTCATCCTGCTGAATTACACGTGCCGCAGCGCCGGCAACGAGGAGGTCATCCTCAATGGAGAGGCCCAGGCGTTCAAGTGGGTCACGCCTCCAGAGGCCCTGCAGATGGTGCTCAATCGGCCGACCCGCCGTCTTTTGGAGGCAGTGAACGCGGCTTCCGGCTCAGTGCCCGACCGATAATGGACACGATCGTCATCCAGGATTTGGAGGTGTTTTACCGCGTCGGAGTGCCAGATGACGAACGCGCAAAACCCCAGCGCCTGCTTCTGAGGCTTGAGTTGGGCGGTGAATTCTCCGCCGCGGCCAAGACCGATGAGCTAAACCGAACCATCGATTACCATGCGGTCTCCACGCGACTTCTGAAATTTGGTGAAGGACGGGAATGGAAGTTGATCGAGAAACTGGCCGTGGACATCGCGGAGATGTTGCTCGCGGAATTCCATCCGTCCACGGTGGCTGCGGAAGTGAAGAAGTTCATTTTACCGAAGGCACAGTACGTGTCCGTGCGAGTGACGCGTTCTAAGCCGACTCCATCGGACTATCGCCATCAGGCCGAAGGAATCAGATAACAGCCAGCGGCTCGAACTTCCTTCCTAGAACCGGCGCGCTGGCCGTGCGCAGCCATCGCTCGAGCACCCCGGCATAAACGCACCGGAAATCCACGGTGAACTTCAGATCGCCGTTGAAGAGATCTTCCGGCGCCAGGCTCGGCGGCTGGCCGGCCAGTCCAGCCTTGACCTTTTCGCCCAACACGAACATCGGCGCCGCAGCGCCGTGATCCGTCCCGCCATTGGCGTTTTGGGCGACTCGCCGGCCGAACTCACTGAAGGTCATGATGAGGACCCGCTCGAAGTTGCCTTGGGCCCTCACATCTTGGACAAATGATTTCAACGAATCACCCAAGTCCTTTAGCAGCCGCTCGTGCGTTCCGGCCTGGTTGGTGTGCGTATCGTAACCGCCCTGCGAAACATAGAAAACGCGCGTCGGCAAGCCGCCCCCAATCAAACGGGCGACGAGTTTCAGCGAATTGGCCAGCGGCGAGGCCGGGTATGCCGCTTGGTTTGCGGCCTTCTTGCTGATCGCCAGGATTTTGTCCGAACTGATTTGCGCATCCAGTGCCACCCGCTCCAGGTAGTCCAGCGGTGACGCGGCGAATTTCGTTTGGCCGCCAAGGGCTCCAATGGTGCCGCCGGACGTGCCATCGTTTCTACCCTCCATTTCCATGAGCGGCGCCGGCCGGTTCAACTTGCGAAAGAAGGGCTCCTCGGACGCCGTTTCTCCAGGTTCGGGCTGATCGAGACTCGCGAACCGATAATTCTCCGGGTTATCTAGACTGACGCCGAGCGGCTTCGAGCTGGCGAAGGCTTGAGGCATCTGACGGCCAACGTTCACCCCGACGGTCGGATCCGCTCCCGCGCAAGCATTGTCGAAGTATCGTCCAAGCCATCCGTGTTTTTCGAATTTGTTCGAATCGCTTGCGGTCTGCCAAATCTCCGTGGACCGGAAATGCGACCGGTTCGGATTCGGATAACCGACACCCTGAATGACACTAAGCTCACCGGCATCGAAAAGCTCCTTGAAGCCGGCGAGAGCCGGATGGAATCCGAATTCGTCGTTGAGTTTGAGAGCGGTGTCGGCGGCAATGCGCAGATTGGGCCGGGCATGAAAGTAGTGATCGTTCGTGAACGGGACGACGGTGTTCAAGCCGTCGTTGCCGCCCGCCATTTGCAGGACCACCAGGATGCGGCCATCCCGTCCCGTGGTGATCTGGGTCGCGCGGCCATCCGCGTCGGCCTGCAATGCTGAGAAGGTGCTCGAAATGAAGGAAGGGACAGTCCACGTGAATGCGCCGCCCAGCAGTGAAGTGCGCAGAAATTCACGTCGTGTTTTGAGGTGGTTGAGCGTGCTCATAGATTTAGATTAAGGAGTTGGTAACGGAAACGACACCCCTCATCCCATCCCTCTCCCCATCCGATGGGGAGAGGGTGTCCGTAGGACGGGTGAGGGGCATTTGAAAAGAGCTTTGCCAACGATTCGGCTCATCTTGATTACTGATTTTAGGGGGGGGACTCTTTGCTCAGGTGATTCATGTCAGTTGAAACTCCGGCGTGGACATCAACAAACGGATGGCGTGTCGGATATCCGCATCATCAATTTCGCCTTGCGAGTCCAAATACTCTCGCACCGTCTTCTCTTGCCGTTCTCTCAGCTTCCCTTGGAAGAGGCGGGTGGCGAGCGCGCGAATGATGGCGTCTTTATCTTGCCGTTCTTGCTCGGTCAGAATTCGGCTCACCTCGACACGGCCGGCGAACCGATTGCGCCGGGCGAAACCTCCTCGCATGGCCATGGCCCCAGCGTTCGGGCGGTTGGGCCCCATGGGCAAGGGCATTTCTCCGAGCACGAGAAATGCCGCGAAGTTGTATCGATTTAAGAGATTGTTCGTAGTAATCCAGCTCAGGCCTCCATCCCAACCTTTCACGTTCGGCGGAGCGAACAATTCCTGGCCCAGCAAACGGAGCGCGTTGTTCGTCACGAAAGGCGGCGGGATTTCCAATTCGAGCATTCGCACGCTGCCGACCAGCCACTGCACGGGGCTCTTGACTTGATTCCGCACGACCGCATCCGAGTAGAACTCTTCGCTGCGAAACAGCGCGCGCAGCACCGGTTTGAAGCAGTTCCCGCTCTCGCGAAACACCTTGGCCAGCGCATCGACCAAGCCCTCCGGCGGATTCTCGCTCGCGAAAAAGCTCCACAGCTTCGAAACGATGAACCGCGCCGCCTGCGGTTGGTTCACGATTTGTTCCAGAACCTCTTCACCCTTCAGATCCCCGGTCCGCCCCAAAACGGTTTTCTCTCCGGGGTCATGGAAGCGCGGACGGTTGACAAAAACCTGAGCGGCACGGTCGTAAGACCAACCCGTGAGAGCCCTGGCCGCTTCGGTCACGTCCTTCTCGGTGTAGTGGCCCTCGCCCAAAGCGAACAATTCCATGACCTCACGGGCGAAGTTTTCGTTGGGATGCTCTCTGCGGCTCTGCGCCTGGTCCAACCAAAGCAACATCGCTGGATCTTTGGAGACCGCCGTGAGCATTTCCAGCCAGTTCGCGTGGGCATGGCGTCGAAAGGTCTCGTTCTGAAGCCACATCAAATACGCGTCCCGGACTTTCTGGAAGCTCGTGGCGAAATGCCCGTGCCAGAACAACGTCAACTTCTCCTGGAGCGGCCGAGGTCCTTTGGCCATGCGCTGAAGCCACCATTGCCGGAGCTCCAAAAGATGTTCCTGCTGGGTCCTCCGTTCCATCTGCTGGAACTCGCGGCGTTGTTCGGCCGAAGCGTTTCTAAACTTCTGGGCACGCTCGATCCGCGTCGGATCGGGCTTGGCCCATTCCGGAGCGGGCGTGGAATCGGGGATCTCCTCGTAATCCACCAAGCGGCTAACGGCCGTTTCCACTCCCAAAGCGGTCAAGTTCTCGACTTCCGAAGGCGGACCACCAAAGCCGGCGCGGTTCAGCAAGTGCGCCGCAGTCGTGGAGTTCCATTTCGAATCGGGCAAAGGTTTTAACATACTCATTTTTAGACGGCGTCTGGTCAATAAAGGTTGCGCCCTGGCGGCCAAGCTCTGCACTTGTCTCGCGAGAGCAACAAATGATGAAAATGATTCACTGCCAAATCCCCTCGTTACGTTCCCATCGGAAATCAGTGCCGAAATGTCAACTCAAGCCATCTGAATCGCCGGTTTGCAGTAGGCAAAGCGTCGACAGTGCCAGCAGACCGGCAAGTACTTAGCGCCGCAAAAACTCACCACTAAACCGTCCCATCGCTCAAATGCCTGGAAGCCAGCGCGCACCAATCTTCTTTGTACGGATCCGGTCCGGGCTCACGCTGTACGGTGGCGACGGCATCTTCCACCTTCTGCACGGCTTCAGCGCGGAGCCCATTGATCACCGCAGAGTCCGCCCAGTTCTGCCGCAGCAAGTAATCCTCGGCCACTTTGATGCAATCGCGCCCAAGCGGCGATTGCTTGAGCTTAGGGTCGATGTAACTCGCGTCATCGTGTTCGCCGTGACCGCACAAGCGTAGCAGGCGAGCCACGACCATTTGCGGCCCAAATCCCTGCCTGGCTCTCTGGACCGCTTTCGCCATCACCTTCAAACACGCCGCCAAATCCGTTCCGTCCACGCCGTGGCTTTCCACCCCGTAGCCGACGGCTTTATCGAGGAGGGAGCGACAGGCAAACTGGCGAGACGTCGGCGTCGAATACGCGTACTCATTATTCGCGACCACCAGAACCAAAGGGAGCTTTTCGACCGCAGCCTGGTTGAGGGCCTCGTGGAATGCGCCGGTTGATGTGCCTCCATCTCCGATGCAAGTGGCGCCCACGGCGCCTAGCTGGCCCTTGAACCGGCGCCCTATCAACATTCCGTTGACCACGGAAATCATCGCGCCGAGGTGGCTGATCATTGGCAGAAGGCCCTGTTTCGGCCGTCCCCGATGGACGTTGCCATCGCGCGCGCGCATCGGCCCTAGCGCGGAGCCGAGGTAATTTCGCACGGCCTCCAGAATCGGTTCGCCAAACGCCAGGCGGCCTGCCAAATCGCGAATCAAAGGCGCGAAAATATCTCCTTTTCTCAGAAGCTGGCCGATGGACACGCTTAGCGCCTCTTGACCGCGGCCGATAAACACTCCGCCGTGGATTTTCCCTCCCCGATAGAGGCTGGCGAACTTCTCATCCAAGATGCGTCCCAGCAGCATCCATCGGAACGCCTTCAGGTGCTGTTCGCGCGTCGAGGAAACCTCCTCGGCCGGGCCGTCCTGCAGAATCACCCCCTGCCAGGTGGACTCTATCGTCTGCGCCATGGCGTTCATTTATGCAATTTTATCCTGATTCTTCAAGTCGCCTCTTCAATCGCAGGAAGGGTCGTTCCACCAGGTAATAGGAAAGGCAGGCCGCGCCGAAAACGGCGGCCAGCCGGAGAACCAGCGCCAGGGCCGGGCTCCATCCCAAAGCGGCCAAGCGTTCCGCACGCAGAATCTGAAATACCGGCCAGTGCCAAATGTAAAGCGAGTAGGAAATTCGGCCGATCCAGACCAAAAGCGGCCAGCTCAGCCCGCGAGGAATCGCGCTCTCGGGAACTGCGACCGACTGCAAAATCAGCGCCGCCGCGCCCAGCGCGATGAGGGTGAATCCACCTCGGTACAACAGCGGACTGTCATGCGGCACCAAGAAGCCTATCGCGGCGAGAAAGAGAATCGCGATCCACGCGGCGACTCTGAGCGTTTCGCGCCAGGTTCGGGTGGTCGGGATGAGCTTCCAGCAGAAGAGAAGGCCGAGCAGACAACCGGCTGACAGAGCATCGGCGCGTGTGTCGGAGCCATAGTACAACCGCAAGTAATGCGTGCCGTGGCTCCACAAGAAAGCCCTCCACACCGCCGCCGCCGCCGCGAGGGAGACCACAAGAAGAATGATCCATGGCCGTCTGATCCCACGGACCAGCAACCCGCAGAGTACCGCCGGCCAAACGAGGTAGAATTGTTCCTCCACCGACAGTGACCAAGCATGGTCGAGCGACCCCACCGCCTGCTCAGCCGCCAGCATCCAATTGGCGAAATAGAACAGAACCCAGATCGTTTCACGGTAAGTCGTCCGAGCCTTCTCCGGTGACTGGACGCATGCCGCGTAGAGACAGCAAGCGAGGAGCAGCACGACTAACGCAGGCAGCAACCGCAACGCCCGACGCCGATAGAAGCGCCTCAGGCTGATCGTACCGCTATTCTCCCATTCTTCGGTCAGCAGCGCCGTGATGAGAAATCCGCTTAGGACGAAGAAGAGATCGACACCGATGAAACCGCCTCTGAAAAAGGGCAATCCGCAATTGACCGCCAGAACACAGAGGATGGCGATGCCACGGAGGCCGTCCAATGCCGGCCGGTAGCCTAACCTGCAAATCGCATCGGCCGGAACTGGTAGGGACGCCGCGCCGCGGCGTCCCCGCGCCGTGCAGGCGCGGAACCCTTCGGTACGGAGCGCAGACTGCTTCACCGACACCCCGCGCAGTTCCGCCGCTGCACGCGGCGGGGACGGCGCAGGCGTGCCGTCCCTACCTTAAACTTGCGCACTGACTTTTCCGCCGTGCCACTCATTCTTCCAAGGATCACGAACTTTGAGCGATGTTTTGCGCCTCATCTTCGGTCAGGGCATCGATCTCCGCGGCCAGGGCCTCCTCGATGGCGGACGCCAATTGGGCGATGCTCGGATGTTCGAACAGCACGGTCACTGGCAGGTCCACCTGGAAGCTTTGACGAATCCGAGAAAGCACCTGAATCGCCAACAACGAGTGGCCACCGAGTTCGAAGAAGTTGTCATGCACCCCCGCCTGCTTAACCCCCAGCAACTCGCTCCAGATGTCCGCCACCGTTTCTTCCGTGGCCGTGCGAGGGGCAACGTACGGCTCATCGAGGGTCATGCGGCCGGATTCCGGCGGCGGCAACGCGCGCAGATCCAACTTTCCCGTGCGAGCCAGAGGCAGGCGCTCCAAGAGCACAAAGGCGCTCGGGATCATGTAATCCGGCAGCTTCCGCTCGAGGTGCTGCCGCCACTGCGGCACCAACTTCTGCGCCAGTTTGACTTGAATGGGGTTGCTGGCGTAGGCGAAGAGTGGTTTGAAGAGCTTGCGCTCCTTCCCGGCAAAGCCAGTCTGACTTCGAGGAAGGAACACGACGTCGCAGTTTCCATCCCCTCCGGAATTCGTCCAGGTGAGCTTGACCTCGCAACCGGCTGACTCGCCGAGCTGCAACAGTTCGTCCAATTCATGTCTTGCCGCCGCTTCGTCCAACGCGGCTCTCACCTCGCTGACTTTGCACGCGCCGGCTTTGGAGAAGGTAATCTCCACGGCCTTGATGCGCGCCTGTAGTCGCTCATGCGGCACGTGGGTGAAGCCCAAGGCGGTTGGTCCCGGCTTGGCCAGCCGTTCTCGGATCTGATCGGAGTTCAGGCGCTCCTTTCGCCAGTCCAACCACTCGACTTCCACGCCACGCGGCTCCGGCGTGCCGACATGAAGGAAAACATCATAGTGCGTGTCGGCCAAAAGTTTTGACAATTCGTTGCGGAACTCGGTTCGCACGGCCTGGATTTCCACTCGGTGGATTTGGGGCCGCTGCTCCTGCAAAGCGTAGAAGAACTCCGGAGACAGCAGCAGGCGCTGATCGTCGGCCAGCCGTTTTTGCGCGCGGTTCCTAACTTTGGCGGTTTCTTCAGACGCGTCGGCATCCAGCAGTTGCCGGTTCACATGAAAGACTTCCTGCAGCGCCAGGTTCGGCACATCGCCCAGGAAAATGAAACCACCTGGCGCCAGCGCCTTGATCGCGCCGTCCAGGACGCGGAGGAAATAGTCCGCGCTTGGGAAATATTCCACCACGGCGTTGAGGATAATCCCGTCGAAGCCTCCGGCGGGAATGCCGTTGAAATCGTCCGCCAAGCGGCGAAGCAACTTCACATGGCCGAATTCCTGGCCGCGCGCCGCCAATCGTTGCCGCAAATTGTCGATCGCAACCTGGGACAAATCCGTGCCCCAGAATTCTTCGCAATGGGGCGCGAGACGGAACAGCACGAGCCCAGTCCCGCAGCCGAGCTCCAGCAAGCGCTTCGGCTTGAAGACCAGAATCCGCGAGGCGATATGTTCGATCCAGCCCGCAACCTCGGCTTCCGTGTCCTTCAGTCCGCTCCAGGCATAAATGTTCAGCGTGGGATCGTGGCCTGCCGGCGAATGTCTCCCAGCCTCCTCGATCGCCGCGCTGTAGCCGGTTTCAAATTGAGAGACCAAATCGGAGAGCAATTGGCCTTCGGCTTGGCTCGGATGCTCGTGCCCGGCCGGTGACGAGGGCACGACGTAAGCCACCAAACGTTTGCCCCCGCTCGCATCGTCGGCGGCGATCACCGCGCTCTCGCGCACGGCTGGATGCTCGTTCAGGACAGTTTGGACTTCCTCGGGCTCGACTCGAAAGCCGCGGATTTTGGCCTGCCGATCGATCCGCCCCAGGAATTCAATGGTTCCGTCGGGGCGATATCGGCAGAGATCCCCGGTCTTGAACAGCCGCGCCTGCGCGGGGTTGGAACGTGAAGTTTGCGCAGGCGAACAGAATGCCTGGTGGGGCGAGACTCCCGTCGAGCCCTGACTTTCTGGCCGGCAGAGATTCGAAGGCTCGACTCGACTCTCGCCCCACCGCGTTTGGTTGCGGCTTCGCCGCTCCGGGCCATCCGTGGTTTCGTGAGCTTCTTCCGTCGTGAATGGGTTGAGGATGAATTTTTCGTCGGTCAGAGCAGGATTGTTCAAGTACCCCCGAGCCACTCCCATTCCGCCGATGTGCAATTCGCCCGCGACTCCGATGGGCAACGGCTGCCCGCAAGAATCGAGGATGTAAGCCTGGGTGTTGTCGATGGGCCGGCCAATCGGAGCCCGAGCGGTCAGCGTCGTGGATGAACATCGGCAGCAAGCGGTGTCCACGGTCGTTTCGGTCGGGCCGTACTGGCTGAAGAGCTCCGCGGTCGATCGCTCGAAGAAGCGTTCCTGCAAATCGCCGGGCAGCGGTTCGCCGCCACAAAACACCCGGCGCAACGCGCCGCAGCGTGCGAACTCCGGTTCGTTCAGAATCAAACGCAGCATCGCCGGACCAAAGTGCGCGTGCGTCACATGCTGCTCGCCGATCCACTTCGCCAGGTAAGCGGCGTCCTGTTCGCCGCCCGGTTTGGCCAGCACCAACTGCGCTCCGGCCAGCAGCGGCGCGAAAATCTCCCACACCGAAATATCGAAGCTCAGAGACGCTTTCTGAAGAAACCGGTCCGACGATGCCATCGGAAACGCGCGCTGCCTCCAGCAGAGATGGTTCACAATCGAACGATGCTCGACGAGCACGCCCTTTGGTTTGCCCGTGGTTCCGGAGGTGTAGATCACATACGCCAGATCCTCGGGCTCGGTCGGACTCATCGGCGCTTCGGAGGATTGGCCCGCAACCGTCTTCCAATCGGCGTCCAAGCAGACTACGGTTACTGGTTGGTCCGTGGAACAAACGACACCGGTCGGCCAGTGGACGTCGTGTTCCCCCTCACCCTGGCCCTCTCCCTCAGGGAGAGGGAACAATGTCGTCCGTGCCTCGATCGGACCGAGAGGGTCGGCTTGTCGAACCGCGGCATGCGATTCTCCCTCTCCTCTGGGGAGAGGGCCGGGGTGAGGGGGAACGAGACCTGGTTTGTCCCGCGGGCCGCTCTGTAAGTCAATTGAGCGCGCTGGGTCTCCGCTGGGCACGTCCGGCAAGGCCTCGAGGAGTTTTGCTTGGGTCAGCAGCACCTTCATCCCGGTATCTTGAACCATGAACGCCAATCGGTCCTTCGGGTAAGCCGGATCGAGCGGGACGAATGCGCCGCCCGCTTTCAGAATCCCAAGGATTCCGATCACCATCTCGACGGATCGTTCGGCGCAAATTCCCACCATCGTTCCGCGGCCAACACCCAAACCCTGCAAGTGCCGGGCAAGCTGATTGGACCGCCGATTGAGTTCTTGGTAAGTGTGCTGTCCGTGGTCTGAAATCACCGCGACCGAAAGCGGTCCACGTTCAGTCCGTTCTTCAAAAAGGGTGTGCAGACAGGCGTCCCATGGAAAATCCGCTTCCGTTCGGTTCCATTCGACCAACAACTGCCGCCGTTCTTCGTCGCTCAAGAGCGGCAAATGCCCGATGCGCTCGTCGGGACGCTCCACCACGGCGCGCAGCAAGGTCTCGAAGTGGCCGAGCCAGCGGTCGATGGTGAATTGCCCAAACAGCGAGGTGTTATGCTCCAAATCGAGGATCAAGCTCTGGCCGGTGTCGTTGATGTTCAAGAAAAGATCGAAGTTGACGTAGCCTTGCGGATTTTGGTCCACCTCGACTTCGAGGCCGGCGAAGTTCAGCCGGGTCGCCTTGGGTTCCAGATTGAAGGCGACCTCCACGAGCGGCAGCCGGCCCGGTTCACGCGGCAACTTGAGTTGCTGAAGCAGCCGGCCATACGTGTAATCCTCGTGCTCCTGGACATCCAGAACGCGGCTCTTCAGCACATTCAAGTACTCGGTGAAACTCGGATTGCCCTCCAACTGGCTGCGGACGGGCAACATGTTTACGCAATGACCGACCAGATCGAGTTTGCCCTGCCGCGCTTGTCCGGCCGAGAAAACGCCCACGACAATGTCCGCTTGGCCGCTCAGGCGGTGCAGAAGCACCTTGAAGGCTCCCAGCAACACGGAGAAAAGAGTGGTGCGGCGCTGGGCTCCGAACCGTTTGAGAGCCTGGTACAGCTCCGGACCGACCAGCCTTCGGCGCGTGGCCCCGCGCTTGGATTGGTCCGGCCGGCGCGGGTGATCGGTCGGCAACTCCAACTTCGGCGCGGGCGTGGAGAATTGTTCTCGCCACCACACGTCGGCGGCTTGTCCATCGGCGCTTTGGCTCGCTTGAGTCTCCAGTTGCACATACTCCGCGTAAGTCGCAGCGGGAGCCAGGCTCGGCATTTTGCCTTCGCCACGGGCCGAGTACAGCTCCGTCAGTTCGGTCAGAATGACGTTAGAAGACCACCCGTCGCACACCAGATGATGCCCGGTAAAGACTAACAGGTGCGTTTGCGGTTCCAACCGGAACATCCGCGCTCGCACGAGCGGGCCGTGGACGAGATCAAACGGCTGGTTCGATTCTTCCGCCGGGATCGCGTCCACTTTCCACTGCCGCTCCGCGTCGCTCAGTGTGGAAAGGTCGATGAGCGGCACTTCGATCGGCAAGGCCGCCGCGATCGTCTGAAACTGGCCCTCCGGACTGCATGTGGTCCGCAAAGCATCGTGCCGCGCGATGACCTCGTGAACCGCGCTTCGCATGGCCTCCACATCAAACGCGCCACGGAATCGCGCGGTGAACGATTCGTTGTACGCGCAGGAAATTTCCGTCCCCATCTGGCAGGCCACCCAGATTTCCTTTTGGACCTCGGTTAGAGGAATGGTGTTGACCGCCGCGTCCGTCGTCCGGCTTGGAACACCCCTCACCCGTCCTTCGGACACCCTCTCCCCTCCGAGGGGAGAGGGATGGGGCGAGGGGTCCGTCATCGGATTTGTGGGCAGCGGCGTCGATTTACTTTTGAAATCGTGAAAAGGGCTGGCTGCCGATTGAGACTCTGCGGCTGGTTGAAGATGCGGGGCGGACGTCTTGTCTGCCGGTTCTCGAGGCGTCTTTGCCTCCTCGTTCCCGCGACCGGACGCCGCGTGAACCGTCAGGCTCGAAGCCCGCCCCACCTCGGGGCTGTGCAGGAATTCGGCGTTCTGAAGTTCCCGGACGCTTTCTTTGACGGCCTGAATCACGCGCGCCACGTCTTCCGCCGTATGGGCGGTCGAGAGGAAACAATTTTGATGGGCTTCCCGAATGTAAATTCCGCGCTCCACCAAATGATAGAAAAGAAGCGTCAGATACTGAAGTTCGGGAGGAAAGTGGAAGCGGAAAAGCGAACCAAAGTGCGCGACGTGAATCGGCAGGTGCTCTTGGTCGAAGAACGCGTTCAATTCGGCTGCCATCCGTGTCGTCGTGTCATTGAGCTCTGCTTGGAGTCTGGGGCCGGATCGCTTCAAGTGATGAAGCACTGCTTTCGCTGCGGCCAGCGCGAGCGGATGCCGCACAAACGTGCCCGCAAAGAATGTCATGTCCGCTTCGGGCGATGAATCATCCCCGTACCGCCACGTCCCGCCGTCCAACGTGTCCAAGCACGCCGCCTGGCCCGCCAAGGCGCCAATCGGCAGGCCGCCGCCGATGACTTTGCCGTAAGTGGCCATGTCCGGCCGGATTCCGAAGACCGCCTGCGCGCCGCCCGGATGAACGCGAAATCCAGTGATGACTTCGTCAAAAATCAAAACCGTCCCCGAGGCGGAGGCGAGCTTGCGCACCTCCTGGAGAAATTCTCTCGGCTGGATTTCCGGGTGCCGGCTTTGCACCGGCTCCACCAAAATCGCCGCTAACTTCGACGTGTGAGCGCGCAGAAATTCCAGCGATTCGGGCGTGCCATAATCCAGAATCAGCACGTCCTCCCCGGCCTTCGCGGGAATGCCCGGAGCCACCGGCAGCGACGGGAAATTTCCAGCGACATTGTTGGGCCGGAGCAACACTTCGTCGAACATGCCGTGGTAATCGCCGGAGAAAAATGCGATCGCGCTGCGTCCGGTGATTGTTCGGGCGATCCGCAAGGCCGCCATGACCGCTTCCGATCCGGTGTTGCAGAAGGTGACCCGTTCCATGCCGGTAAATTCCCGGATGAGCTCCGCCACTTCGCCGGCCAGCGGCGACTGCGGACCGATGTGGACGCCCTTCGTTAATTGCTCGCGGACCGCTTCGGTCACAAAGACCGGGGAATGGCCGAAGAGATTCACGCCGAAACCCATCGTGACATCCACATACTCGTTGCCGTCCACGTCCCAGAGTTTCGAGCCGGACGATCGCTCCACCACGATCTGATAAACGAGTTCCTTCCAAAGTTGGCGGAAGCCGGCGACGGATCGAGGGTCGGCCAAAGGCTCTCGAAACGTTTGCGCCAGTCGCTTGGAATTGGGTGTGCGCCGCGTGTATCTCTCGATCAACGCCGCCAGGTGCTGCTGTTGCTTCGGCGTCAATCCTCCATCGCTGGACCTGGTGACGGGCCGGAATGGACCGAAGGCGCGTGGTTGCACGCTAGGAGCGGCCTGGTTTGCAGCGGTCCGGCGTTCTCCCTCACCCCGGCCCTCTCCCGCTGGGAGAGGGAGGATCTGACGCTGTGCGTGATCCATTCGGGCGTGTCCCGATCTTTGTAGCGCTGCGGACGATTCCCCCTCTCCCTGGGGAGAGGGAGATGGAGACACCACTCCGCCCGCGCCATCACCCGCTCCCTCTCCCAGCGAGAGAGGGCCGGGGTGAGGGTGCACGACACTTCCGCCAATAAGCTGAGAACTTTCGTTGGACTGCTTAATGCCAAAGGCGAATCCATCGCCCCGCAACACTTCGAGTTGTTGCGCCATGACTTGCGACATGGTCTGGAGTTGTTGCTGGATAATCCGCTCGATCAAAGGTAGGGCGGGCATCCTGCCTGCCTCAACGTTCGCAGCGGACTCTCCCGGAGGAGGCAGGCTGGAAACTTGCCCTACGTTCGCGATCTGGATCGCAACACGTTTATTGAAAGAGCCGGCACCCGTCGGCAGAGCGTTCGGTTGGTCCGGTGTGCCCACGCCAGAACTTGCCGCCGGTCGGCTGAGAGGGGCGGAGGCCGGAGTGGAACCGGAGGGCGAGGTTTGCGCAACGCTCACCTCAGGCGCCGGCTTAACTGCAAACGCCTCCGGCGGCAACTTCTCATCGATGTACGCCGCCAAGGCGTTTAAATTGGAGAGGTCTTCGGACAATTGACGGTAAGTTATCTTGACGCCGAACTTGCTTTGAAGAGACTGGCGCGCTTGCGTCAAAAAAAGGGAGTCAAAACCCAGTTCGAGAAACGTCGCGGACGGATCCTTGTCCTCCAGATTCACGCCCGACAATTCGTGCAACAAGCTTTTCAAGGCGGCAAGAATCCGGCCGTTGCGGTCATGGCTTTGCTGTAACTTCGATTCCGGCATAGGAAGTTCCTTCATCCTAGCGGCAAGCGTCCCGCTTGCCGTAGAGCCGGGCGTCTCGCCCGGCGGGACTGAGTGTGAGCTGAGCGATCCAGCGGAATCGACACACGCCGGTTCGGAAGGCAGGATGCGCTCCGCGACGGCAGGCGGGACACCCGCGGCTGCGCGCCCATGGACTTCAATCGGCTCGGACGGGGCGTGTTTCGGCGCCTCAATCCAGTATCGCTTCCGCTCAAACGGATAGGCCGGCAGGACCACCCGTCGCCGCTGCTCGCGATGGTAGAATCCCCGCCAATCAATCGTGACGCCGGCAAGCCACAGCCGCCCAAGCGCGGTCAATACCGATTCCTGTTCCAGTGATTTGCCGGGTGTGGCGGGAAGCGAACCGAGGATAGTGTGATCCGGCAATTTTCCCGGATGCTGGCGCGCCAGGCTGGCGAGCGTCTGATTCGGGCCGACTTCCAGCAACACTTGACGCGGACCTTGCAGCAGGACGGAAAGCGCGTCGGCAAACCGAACGGTCCGGCGCATGTGTCCGATCCAGTAGCCGGGATCCACGGCTTGCGACGGAGTGATCCATGCGCCAGTAACAGTGGACACATACGGAATTTGCGGTTTTTGAAACTCGACGTGTTTCGCGATCTGGCCGAACGTTTCGAGCGCAGGATCCATCATCGCGGAATGGAAGGCGTGCGAAGTCTGAAGCCGACGGCTGGTCACACGCTGATCCGCCAACTTCTCTTCGAATGCCTTGACGGCTTCGAAGGGGCCCGCCACGACGCAGAGCGAAGGCGCATTGATCGCGGCAATCGAAAGTCGGCTCTCCAGAAGCGGAAGGACCTCCTTCTCCGGAAGACGGACCGCGACCATGGCGCCTCCCGGCAACTCCTGCACCAAACGCGCCCGTTCCGCGACCAAGCGCAACCCTGCCTCCAGCGAAAACACGCCGGCGAGGCAGCCGGCGACGTACTCGCCGACGCTGTGGCCAATCATCGCTTTCGGCTTCACGCCCCAGGAAATCCAGAGCGAGGCCAGCGCGTATTCCACGGCGAACAATGCCGGCTGCGTAATCCTCGTTTGGTGGATTGGGACTGTGTCAGAGACACCGATTCCGGACATCGTCCTCGTCCTCGTCCTCGATTTGTGTTCGGTTTTCGAGGCCGAGGCCGAGGACGACGACGAGCACGAGGAGGAATCGTCAGCCTGAGGCTCCAAGACTTGCTCTGATGAATCGCCGGAATAAAGCACTTCGCGAATATCCAAACCCAAACACGGCTTCAGAATCTCCGCGCAACGATCGATTTGCTCCCGAAAGACAGGCTCGGTGCGATAAAGCTCCTCGCCCATCCTTTCATATTGGGCTCCCTGTCCGGGGAACATGAAGACGACCGGCGTTTCCCGATGATCCTGCTGCTGGGTGAAAACTCTTTTAGAATCTCTCCATGAACTTACGGCTTGGAGCGCGGGCGGCTCGCCCGCGGATTTCGTAGTCCCTTCCAAAGGAGCGGGCGAGCCGCCCGCGCTCCGAATCGTTCGACGGCTCGCGTCCTCAATCCACCCCGATTTGGGAGACAAGTCGTTCCTGGCAAAAAGCTCAACGGCCTCGAGGGCATCACGGCAAACCAGAAAGCGCCGGTGATTAAACGCCCGGCGGCCCACCGCCAACGTGTATGCCGCATCTGCAAAATCAACGCCGGGATGCATCCGAAAATGCGCCGCCAGCCGTTGCGTGGCCGCGTCCAGCGCGGAAGGGGTCTTACCCGACAAAATCAGCAGTTGGCGCGTCCGCGTGGGACGAGCGCTCTCCATCACGGGTGCTTCTTCAAGAACCACGTGCGCGTTGGTGCCGCCGACGCCAAACGAACTCACGCCGGCTCGCCGCGGTGTGTTCCCTGCTTTCCAGGCTTGGCAGCGGTTCACGACGTAAAATGGACTGTCGGCCAAATCAATCTTGGGGTTCGGCGTGGTGAAGTGAAGGCTGGGCGGAATGAGCTTATGCTGGAGCGCCAGGGCCGTCTTGATCAATCCCGCCACTCCGGCCGCGACGTCCAAATGGCCGAGGTTGGTCTTGACCGATCCAATGCCGCAAAATCCCTTGGCCTGAGTGGCGGCTCGAAAGGCCTGGGTGAGACCCGCAATCTCGATCGGATCACCCAAGGGCGTCCCTGTGCCGTGGGCCTCGATGTAGCCGATCGTTTCGGCGCCGACGCCGGCGATGGCTTGAGCCAACGCCACGACCTCCGTCTGTCCGTCCACACTCGGCGCGGTATAGCTGACCTTGACCGAGCCATCGTTGTTCAGAGCCGCTCCACGGATGACCGCGATGATGTGGTCTCCCTCCGCGAGCGCGTCCGCCAATCGTTTCAACACGACAATTCCCATCCCGCTGCCGAAAACGGTCCCTTGGGCGTTCGCGTCGAACGCGCGACAGTGCCCGTCGGGTGAAAGCATTCCCCCTTCCTGATACAGGTATCCTTTGCGTTGCGGGCAGGTGACGGTGATGCCGCCGGCCAGGGCCATATCGCACTGATGGCTCACCAAGGCCTGATAGGCCGAGCACACGGCGACCAACGAGGTGGAGCACGCGGTCTGAATCGTGACTGCCGGTCCTCTCAAGTTGAGTTTATAGGCCGTGCGCGTCGTCAGGTAATCCTTGTCGTTGCCGAGAAACGTTTGGAAAGCGCCGAGGCGTTTGAAGCTCAGCAAGCTCTCGATGAATTCCCGGCTCGAACAAAGGTTCGCCAGCAAGTACGTGTTCATGTACGAACCGGCAAAAACCCCGATAGCGCCGTCGTACGTTTCAGTGTCGTATCCGGCATGTTCGAGCGCCTCCCACGCGCCTTCCAGAAACAGCCGCTGTTGCGGATCCATCGCTTCCGCTTCCCTCGGGCTGTAGCCGAAAAAGTCGGCGTCGAAGAGTTCGATCCCTTCCAGAACGGATCGGGCTTTGACGTAATTCGGATCGGAAAGCGTCTCGGCATCTACGCCGGCCTCGGCCAATTCCTGATCGGAGAGAAATGTGATGCTCTCCACTCCGTTTTTGAGATTCTCCCAGAACGCGTCCACGTCGCTCGCGCCGGGGAAGCGGCCCGCCATGCCGATAATCGCCACGCTGCCCACGGAATTGGTGGAAGTGCCGATGTTCATGGGGATTCGCCGTCAAACTGAATTACTGCGGAGAAGCGACCGCCGTGCGCTGGGTCTATGGATGGCAAGAGCGTTGGAACCTGTCTGAAAAATGGGTGGAACGGGCTACTCGCCCGGTATGTGTATAGCGTAGCGCAGATTTTCAATCTGCTGTATCGCGGAATTGCATTCCGCATCCACCTGACTTGCCCCAACGTCCCGGAGCTTGCCGAACCGCCGCCGATTGCAAATCGGCGATACGGCAGAGTGCAACTCTGCGCTACGCCAGAAACGCCGCTAAAAAGATACTCTCCTGGGGGAGAGGGCCAGGGTGAGGGGGAAGGAAATTCGGATTTGACACAGTCCGCCTCGTCACCACGGCGGCTACAAGACAACGCCCCGAAGAAGGTCGCATCCTTCATCGCTTCAGTTCCTCTGCAAGTTGGTTTCTCTGGGCCAAGGCGTCCGCGTGCCGTTGGGCACGCTCGACCGCTTTGCGGACGCCCGCCGTTGCGTCCGGCAATTCGCTCATGTAACGGCTGAGCGCGCGGACCGTCGGGAATTGAAACAGCTTCGTGAGCGGCAATTCCTTGTTCAAGGCGCCGCGCAATTTGCCGTGGACCTGAACGATGAGCAGCGAATTGCCGCCGAGTTCGAAAAAGTTTTCGTCCAAGCCGACCTTCGGCACGCGCAGGATCTGTTGCCAAATCTCTGCGATGGTCCGTTCCAGTTCGGTGCGCGGAGGCTCGAAAGCAGTCTCGGTTTCCAAGCGCTTGACGGGCATCGCCGCCAGAGCCCGCCGATTGATTTTTCCGTTGGTGGTCAGCGGGAAAGATTCCAATACGACGAACGCGGCCGGCACCATGTACTCCGGCAGTCGTCCCAGAAGAAAGTTCCGCAAGTCTATGCTGGCCGGAGTGGGTTTGCGCGCCACAAAATACGCGGCCAAACGCTTGTCGCCGGGCGCGTCTTCGCGAACCAGCACGGCGGCCTGCACGACCGCTGGATGGTCCGCCAACACCGCTTCGATCTCGCCGAGTTCGATGCGGAAACCGCGAATTTTAACTTGGTCATCGATCCGCCCCAGATATTCGAGGTCCCGGTTCGGCAGCCAACGCACCAGGTCTCCGGTCCGGTAGAGCCGCTCGCCAGGCTGTCCGCCAAGTGCATTCGGGACAAATCGTTCGGCGGTCAATTCCGGTCGATTCAGATAACCGCGTCCTAATCCGGCGCCACCCACATAAAGCTCGCCAGGAACTCCCATCGGCACCGGCCGAAGCGCTTTGTCGAGCACATAAGCCTGCAGGTCGGGAATCGGAATTCCGATGACGCTCCCCAAACCGAGATCAGAAAGCGCCAAGGGCCGATACGTCACATGAACGGCCGTTTCGGTAATTCCGAACATGTTGACCAACTGCGGACGGCGGTCTCCGTGCCGTTCAAACCACGGCTTGAGGCATTCCAGATCGAGCGCTTCGCCGCCGAAGATGACCAGACGCAGGCAAGGCAGGACCGACATCTTGTCTGCTTGAATCAATTGCCGGAAAGCCGAAGGTGTTTGGTTGAGCACGGTCACGTCCTCTTGGAGGAGCAGCGCATGAAATTCATCCGGAGACCGGCTCATCAAATACGGCACAACCACCAATTTCCCGCCGTAGAGCAACGCGCCCCAGATTTCCCAGACCGAGAAATCGAATGCGTAAGAGTGAAAGAGAGTCCACACGTCCTCGCGGCTGAAGTGAAACCAAGACTCAGTGGTCTGGAACAGCCGCACCACATTGGCGTGCGTGACCAAAACGCCTTTAGGCTGGCCCGTGGAACCAGAGGTGTAGATCACGTAGGCAAGATTCCCTGCCGTTACTCCGCTGCGCGGGTTCGCCTCGAGTTCAGAAGCAGTCGAGTTTCGGTCTCGCGATTTCCCTGGCGTGTGAACCCACCCACACCCTGCCCCGCCCAGGAGGGGAATCGCATCGCGCGCCGTCATTGTCTGTTCCCCTCCGGGGAGGGGTGCAGGGGTGGGTTCACGGGCAGCCTCATGGCGGTTCCCGCGCGCATTGGGACCATGAACAGCCGGGAGCGCGGGCGGCTCGCCCGCATTTTCCGAAGGGACGTTGAAACTCGCGGGCGAGCCGCCCGCGCTCCGAGCTTCATCGAAAGGAAAGCCGGCAGGCTTCGTGTCAGCCAATCCAGCGGCCCGCACTCCTCCAAGCCCAGCCTGCATCTCCTCCTCTCCCTTGGGGAGAGGGCCGGGGTGAGGGAGAACGGCTCCGTCAATTGCATCAGTCGATGCAACCCCGCGACCAGCCCCGTGCGTCACCTCACTCGAACCTCCATGAAATTCATCCACGCAAATCACTTTGCCCGCGTGCAACGGCAATCGGCTCAACAAACTGATTTGCGTCAGCAGCACCGGCGTTTTCGTATCCTTCAGGATGAAAGCCACCCGCTCGGCCGGATACGTCAAATCAATCGGCACGTACGCTCCGCCGGCCTTCAGAACCGCCAGAATTCCGATCACGAGCTCCGGAGAGCGTTCCAAGCAAACTCCCACCAAGATTTCAGGACCGACGCCGCATTGGCGAAGATAATGAGCCAGCCGGTTGGCTCGGCGATTCAGTTCGAAGTAGGTCAGGCGCTCGTTTCCGAAAACGACCGCAACCGCGTGAGGCGTCCGTTCCACCTCCGCCTCGAACAGTTCGTGCAAAGCCGCCGCCGGCCGCGATTCGAATTGCGCCGCGCCCCATTCCTCGACGAGTCGAAGCTGCTCCGCGTCGTCGAGCAAAGTTAGATCTCCCAAACAGCACTCCGGTCCTCTCCGAGCTGAATTTGGCGTGGAATCGAACCGTAAACCCACCCCCGCATCGCCGCCAGAGAGTGGAGCCACGCACCGTGCAGTTGATAGAAAATCCCCTCCTCTGAGGGGCGCAGGGGTGGGTTGGTTCAT
>JACQWK010000109.1 GCA_016209525.1 Verrucomicrobiota bacterium | reverse complement strand
CGAAAGAACGCTGAAACAGATCAGGTAGTCGAACGTCTGGTCCTTGTACGGAAGTCGCCTGGTGGCCGCACCGATATGAGTCAGATTGGCCCGATCCCTGAGTTCAGGCCGTGCCGAAAGCTTGCGCCCAACCAGACGAATCGCTGCCGCCGACGCATCAGCACCGTCGACCGCGTAGCCCAGCTCTAGCAGATAGATCAGATTCGTACCGCTGCCGCAGCCATAGTCCAACACCCGACCGGGTTTTGCCCCGAAGAACCACTTTTCCAAACGCACCAGATCAAGGGAGGGGAACCGCTTGTCAGAACCGCCCTCGAAAGCCCTGTCCCAGCGCGTCACGACATCAGGGCTCACAAGTGAAAGAGCCGGATCAACATGCATATTCAACCAGCTGCCCTCAGTATCCTAGCTTCTTGTCCACCGGATTCAGCGGCGCGAGCCCTCTCGCGAAACGCGCGACGTTTGTCTTGATCAACTCGAAACTGCGCTGCCGGTTGTGATCCGACAGTCCGGCGATGTGGGGCGTGATCACCACATTCCTGAGCTGGCGTAGTGGATGGTCGTCAGGCAACGGTTCTGGTTCCGTCACGTCGAGGCCTACCGCGCGCAATTGTCCCTTGTGAAGCGCTGCGAGGAGTTCCTCGGTGTTGACCAGGCCGCCACGGCTCACGTTGACGAAATATGCAGACGGCTTCATGAGGCCGAACTGTCTTTGACCGAAAACGCCTTTGGTCGTTGGCGTCAGCGGTGCAGAGACGATTACAGCATCGGCCTGAGGAAGGATTTCTTCCAGTTGCTCAGACGGAAAAGCGCTGTCGATTATCGGAAGCATTGGCGGAAGGTTCCGCGCGGTCACGCCTATGACCCGAGCGCCGAAGGCAGACACACGCTCCGCGATGAGCATTCCGATTCCGCCGAGTCCAAATATCAGCACCGTCTTCCCGTGTAGCTCGACTGGTCGCGGCATCGATCGGGGGCTATCGCCCCTCAGCACGAGATGCAGATTTCTGGTCAGCGCCAGGAGAAGGGCGAGGGCATGGTCCGCGACCTCGGGCCCCTGAATCACCCTTCCGTTTGTGAAAGTGACGTCGCTCTCGACGAATCGAGGGAACAGGAACTCCTCCACACCTGCGCCAGATGAATGCACCCATCGCAGGTCATTCCCAACCCGGTCCAGAAGTTCCTCAGTGAACGCTTTTCTTGGACAGCCGATGAGCGCGTTGCTACCGACGGCATTCTCATAGACGGTGTCGTCAGTGGCGGCAATGAGTTCCGCCTGTGGATTCGCCGTCTTGATCTCGTCGAATTGTTCCTGTGTTAAGCCGGTGCTCAGCACCAGGAGAATTCTCGGACTCTTCACAATCCTGGTTCTCCCACCAAGGCGGCGCGTCCGGTCTTGCGGAAGGCCATTCGGGTCACCGGAAATACCTCAACGCCTACTTCAAGTTGGGGCATCGCGATGGGCATGCCAACCATCAAACGAACAAGCAATGATGGCAGATTTATGCCGGCGGCGCGGGCGGTTGTCACCGAACCGCTCCACCTCGGATTTACCTCCAGCAATCCAGGTGATCCGTCCGCGGCGGTACCAAAGTCGCAGTCGAAAAGAAAGCTCAACGACAGTAGTTCCGCGATCGACCGAGTAATGCGTTCAATCTCGGCATGCGTGACAACCCGGTGGCCTTCAACACCTCGCGAAAACGGGGTATCCCAGAGTCGCTCCCGTGGGACGATGCACTCCACTCTGCCGTTGAGCGCCAAACAATCAACGTCGTAAATAGCGCCCGGTAGATACTCCATCGCAAGGAGGCTGTTTGGAGCGGGCGGCGATAGCCGAAGCTTTTTGGATATCCGTTCCGCAGTTCCAAGTTCGTATCCACGCGCCTCCGGAATCACGCTCTGGTCCCCCGCCGCGGAATCCACAATGACGACTCCCCGCGCGCCACGGCCGATTCGCGGTTTGACCACTACTCGCGAGTTCGGGTACCCAAGAGACGTAACCGCATCCTCGAATTGCTCTGCGTTGGAGATTGCCGCATAGCGTGGCACGGGCACTCCGGCGGCCTTGGCGCGGTCCAGAAACCTCGCCTTGTCCCGGATCAGGTCTACACGCTCGAAGTCCATAACCGCGCAGCGTGCCCCGGCTCGCTCGAATTCTGCTGTCGCCTGCGAAAGTGCCCAGACCTCCTCGTCTGCGCCTGGAATAACGACGTCGATAGACTCGCGCCGGCAGATCTCAAGCAATGAATCTGTGAACCTGTCCGGTTCACTGGATGCTAGCGGCACCTGATGGAAAGCATCGGCGAAATACCGATTCGTAACCGACGAGTTGCCATCAACGCCGACCACGCGAGCGTTGAGATTTCGATCCGCGCGAATCGAATCGATGATATCGATGCCATAATGCCCGCCGACACAAGTCACCAGGACGTTAAGCTGGGGCAACTATCTTCGACTCCCGTATCACTCAGGTCTGGTGATTGAGTCCCAGTCGATCGGTTCATGTCGTCTTATCGCACGGGCAGCTCGACGACCGACAACCGTCTCGAAAAACTCGGGAGAAAGACCCTTTGGTTCGAGCGGCCTCTTAATACCGACCAGTTCAGCCGTCAGAATCTGCCCGGTTTCAACGTCGGCGTTGGCGACCAGCCGACGGCGCATCCGATTGCGGAAACCGTCCTCGTTCGGGTGCGGCCGCTTTCCGCTATCGCCAAGCATCGCCTCGCATGCCCGTATTTCGCGAACGAGTGTGGCGAACTCCTTGGGATCACTTGACAGGAAGTTGTCTCCACCGGGGAGATTGCGATCAAGCGTGAAGTGTTTCTCGATGAGGGTGGCCCCAAGAGTGATCGCGGAAATGCATGCCGTCCGCCCCAGACTGTGGTCAGAGTAGCCGATGGGATACGGGAATGCTGCTTGCATGTCCCGGATGGCGGTCAGATTCAGCGTTTCATCGGGGGCGGGATAGAGGCTGACGCAGTGGAGCAGAGCGAAATCATGCTTTCCTCGCTGCTCCAATTGATGCACCACGCGTCCCACCTCCCACAGGTAGGCGCCACCCGTCGAGATCACCAGAGGCACACCCAGCGCCGCGGAGGCGAGCACAACCGGGAGATTGGTCATCTGGCCAGAACTGATCTTCACCGCCGGCAAAGAGAGCGCCTTGACTATCTCGAGAGAAGGCCAGTCGCCCGGCGTCGTGAAGAAGATCACCTTGCGTTCGCGTGCGTGATCGACCAGGCCCTTGTATTGCTCAAGATTGAAACCAGCTCCAGAGAACGTCTTGTGAGAAGGCGTGCCAGGCACGTAGCTTGCATCCGCGTCTATCGTCTGAAACTTGATCGCGTCGGCGCCTGAGTCCGCGGCAGCATCGATCATCTTGTGTGCCAACTCGAGGTCGCCGTTATGGTTGATGCCAATTTCTGCCACGATGTACGCGGGGCGTCCGGGGCCTATCTCGCGATCCCCTATGCTGAATATGTGGACCCTGTCCAACGGATGCGACCTCCAACCCTGTGTCCTGCAAAGTCCGAATTATCTGCCGGGTGGGCAGGAAACGCCATCCCGATGCGCCGCCTTCACGGGTCCTGAACCACCTGCGGTGCAGTCAGACGCTCATCCGAGGCGTCCAAGCCGCAACAGCTCCATACCCGTCGCCGATGTCTATCACCTCGTGGATGAAGCGCCGAAAACGAACGTGCCGTAAGGGTTCGGACGGTTTCTTCGGAACTCGGCCCATCAGCAACTCAATGGACCAATCCAGGTCTCTGAATCCGCCAACCGCGCGGGCGGCTACCAGACTCGAAAATCGGGCGTTGATCTCCAACAAACGAACTCCTCTGGAGCTCTTGCGAACCTGGACGTTGATGCTGCCTTGTGCCTTCGAGGCAGTCGCGATCTGGTGTACATAACCCAAGACCTCTTCGTCGTGGACGGTTTCTGCAATCCACGACGCCCCGCCTTGGCCCAGTTCCCGTACGAAACAGATCATCGATTGGAAATATTCACAAACGAATACGCCAACGGAGTACTCGCCAAGCTTCGAGTCGATGTACTCCTGAATCATCGGCTTCCGGATCTTCTTCAAGGCTATGGCCAGCTGTTCATCGTCTTCGACAACCGCCACACCGGTCGATCCACTGCCATGACGTGGTTTTACTACCAATGGATAGCCGGCGCTCAAGAGCAATCGCTCTACCGCCGCACTATCCGCGCCATCCGCAAACCGCGCCAATTCGACACAACCCGCTAGAGCTTCCATGCATTTCAGTTTGTCGCCGTAGATGTTGATCCACGATGCCGGTTGGCAGAGAACGCTGCTGCCGCATGGCAACGCCTCAACTTCGGAAAGAACGTCAATCTCTGGTTCGCTGGCAGGTACCACGATGTCTATTGAGAGAAGCCGACAGATATCATCAAGGGCCTGCAGGTACTTCTCTCGGTTTCTGGCTGGAGGAACACAAAAGAACTGTGTGACGAAGGCGATGCCCGCGTTGTCCTCCTGCATGTCGCAGCCGTAGCATTCGACCGGAAAGTCGCTGAGTCGCAACGCCTTCACGACCGCCTGACCCAACTCGGCGCCCACCGCCGTAACCAGGATGCGCACGGTCCTGATCACCGCCTGATCAGGACGTCGACGAGATAGGGGAGGTTCGGATCGTGTCGTTGCGCGTCTTCAATCAGCTCCCGGGGTTCGTAAGGGACCCGAATATGCTCCACGCGCCGGGTATCAATATCTAACACCGCGTATGCCGCCCCACCAGACTGGTCTCTGGGCTGTCCTACGGACCCTGGATTTACGATTATCTTGTCATCTACTCGCTTTTCCAGCGGGTAATGCGTCTGACCGAGCAGGACTACGTCTTCGACCACCACGCCAAACCGATGCCAATCCTGGAAATCTGGGTAAACGCGACCTTCTAGGGGGTCCCATGGCGCGCCGTGAAATAACGCAAAAGTAACGTTGTTCCGAGTGACGGTGCGTGTAACCGGCAGGGACCGTATCCAGGATTCAGAGGACGTGGACAATCCGGACATACTTCGCCTTAGCGCCGACCCACACGTCTCCTCATACGTCTGGCCGGGTAGCGTGCTGGCGTCCAAACAATCGATAAGAACTTGGTCGTGATTGCCACGGACACCAATGACAGAGTTCCGTCGCAAGAGTTCGGCACACTCATCGACAAACGGGTAATAGCCACAGATGTCTCCGAGAAACAGGATTGCATCCAGGTCATCGGGCATGGCGGATATCACTGCCCGGAGGGCAGGGCCGTTACCGTGAACGTCCGAAATGCATCCGATTTTCATATTCGTTGGCAAGCCATCTTGGCCGGCCAAGTCCGGATCATGCGCCACCATCGAGGGCCCGGTGGGCGACGACTGCGTCCGAAGGGCTTTGTCGTCCATTGCTGACACCTGTCGATGTTTCAGGATTGCCGCGACTCCGACTTCGGCGTCGTGGTGCATTTGATGGGGGCAGTTCCGAATCAGCCTGGATCAACGTGGTGCCGTTTCGTATAGCCCAGCGGGTTTCCTGGCCCAGATTGCAGGCAGTAACTCGGAGATCGACCGCAGTGAAGACGAAAGTTCCGGACTCGGTGTATATAGCTGCTGGTCGGCCTGCCCATCGTCTTGCCAATCGACGGACAGCTTTGAACCCGGCAATCCTTGCAGTAGTTGAGGATCGTGTCTTCCGAATGGGGGATTGGGACCGCTGCGGACAGCTCATTAGGGGCGGATGCTCCAGTGACGACGATAGTGCGGGGCAATTTAGATCGTTCCAGTGAAATTCTCCGCACGGGACATAGACGGTGCCCCCAAATTGGCTTACGGGTGTCGAAATACCGGCTGGACGGGAGGTCCTTCCAGGCGGTCGGCAACATCTCCTTCTTTGATAGCCACCGCGCATATCTCCATCGCAGTTCGATACACCCGGAGAGTCTGGTCAACGTCCGCGTTGGAGTGGCCGTACGACATGTTATGCCCGCCGAGGAAGAGCACTCCTCGCTTGAGGCATTCCTGCTGAAAGAGGCTCTTCAATTCCAGCCAGGTCGCGCCGGAATCGTCTTTGAACGATGTGGACGTCCTGGGTCCGAGGCCCGCGCAAGCCGTGTGGCGCTCGATTCCGTACTCCCGTGCCAGCACGTTGTAACCATCCCTCAAACGCCGCCCCTGCTCGAACAGGTGCCCGATCACGTTCTTGTTCTTCATCTCGGTGATCGTCGCTTTGGCCGCCGCCAGCGAGAGTGTTTCGCCGCCAAACGTGAACGAGAAAAAGATCTCGTCGAACAGTTCCATGACCTCACGACGCCCGGCGATGGCCGCAATTGGGTAGCCGTTACCCATAGCCTTGCCGCAGCATGTCAGGTCGGGGGTTACCCCGAAATACTCCTGAGCGCCTCCGAGCGCCAACCGAAAACCCGTGATTATCTCGTCGAATATCAAGAGCGCCCCTTCGCGTTCTGTTAGCTGGCGAACTCTCTGCAGAAAGTTGTCCTTCGGCTCGACGACTCCGACCGGCTCCATGATCACCGCCGCTACCTGGCCTGGATGCTCGGCGAATATGCGCT